>CAXNEB010000005.1:0-49935 GCA_964201645.1 Candidatus Planktophila sp. | reverse complement strand
CGGCTGACGGTATTCTCAATTACCTTCTCAGTGTGACCTGTATCAATAGCGATGGCCCCATTAGTTTTTCCCATGCACAGTTGTTCTAGAACTAAACGTTCAAATGGGGAAAGTTCGCGGGAACTTATAGTGATATCTCTAGCCATGTTTTTGACCTCTCCGTCATGCAAAGGTTACTCCGATTTACTCGCAAGTAACCCTATGCTTAGGGTCATGAATGATTTGATCTCGACAAAAAGCACGGATGGAGTGCTAACACTCAGCCTGAACCGGCCGGCCAAGATGAACGCGCTGACCCGTGAAATGTACGGAGCTTTAGCCAGTGGGTTGAATGAGGCAGCAGGTGATTTCAGTGTTCGCGTTGTAATCATTACCAGCGAAGGTGATCACTTCACTGCAGGCAACGACATTAAAGACTTTATGGAACATCCACCTACTGGCGACGATACTGAAGTCGCAAAGTTTCTTGGCTCGCTATTAAATTTCCCAAAACCACTTTTGGCTGCGGTTAAAGGTAATGCGGTAGGAGTTGGCACCACGATGTTGCTACATTGCGATGTTGTTCTGGCATCGCCGACTGCAAACTTTTCTATGCCCTTTACCTCACTCGGTCTAGTTCCAGAAGCTGGGTCAAGTTATCTGTTCCCGGCCCTGGTTGGTTATCAACGGGCGGCAAGAATATTCATGACCGGTGAAGCTTTTGACGCAGATGCTGCTAAAGAAATGGGACTGGTTACCACGATTGCGCCGGATGTATATGAGCAAGCACAATTAGTTGCTAGCCAAATCGCAGCACAACCACCGCAAGCAATCATTAACACGAAAGCACTTCTAAAGGCGAGTAAGCACGATGCAGTTGAGGCAGTTATGAAAGCCGAGTTCCAACTTTTTGCATTGGCGCTTCAATCCGAAGAAGCCATGATGGCGTTCATGAATTTCATGAGCAAGAAAGGTAAATGATGTCACTAGCTGGAAAGAGAATTTTCGTAACGGGCGGATCACGCGGTATCGGCTTAGCAATTGCTTTGAGAGCAGCGCGCGATGGTGCATCTGTTGCTATTGCAGCAAAGACTGCTGAAGTTAATCCGAAGTTACCCGGAACAATTTATTCAGCCGCGGCAGAAATTGAAGCCGCTGGGGGAGTCGCGCTACCGATTCAATGCGACTTACGCGATGAAGATCAGATTGCGGCTTCGATCGCTAAGGCAGCTGATGAGTTTGGTGGCATCGATATCTTGATCAATAACGCAAGCGCCATTAATTTAACTAAAACTGAAGCAACCCCGGCTAAACGATTTGACTTGATGTTTGATGTAAACGTGCGCGGCACATTCTTAACTTCACAGGCGGCAATTCCGCACTTACGTGAATCAGCAAAGGCGGGCCGTAACCCACATATTTTGACGCTATCACCGCCGCTTTCGATGAAAGCAAAGTGGTTCCAGCACCACGTTGCTTACACAATGGCCAAGTACGGAATGAGTATGTGCGTCTTGGGCATGTCAGAGGAATTCCGCAAAGAGGGAATCGCGGTTAACGCTCTTTGGCCACGAACTGCGATTGATACCGCAGCTCTGCAAATGATTCCAGGTGTTGATACCGCTGCTTGCCGCACTCCTGAGATTCTGGCTGATGCGGCTTACATTATTTTGAACCGCGAATCTAAGGGCTGCACAGGCAACTTCTTTGTAGATGATGAACTCTTAGCATCTGAAGGCATTACAGATCTTGAAAAGTATTCGGTTGTTCCGGGTACCAAAGATTTCCTGCTTGATTTCTTCTTAGATTGATGCGCAATCTAAAAGTCCTGCTGCTAGCAGTAGGACTCATGTTTAGCGTCACTCCAGCCGCTATTGCACATGCTGAGCTAGTGAAGAGTTTCCCAGCAGCCAATGCCAAGTTAACTAAATCGCCCAAGTTCGTGCAGCTAGAGTTTGCTGAACCGATAGTTACCTTAAAGAGTAAAAGCGCTAACTCAATTGTCATTTTAGATTCAAAAGCTCAAAAGATTGAGACCTCTAAAATCGCAATTAAAAAAGGCGTGGCACGGGTTGACTTCTTTGGAACGCTAAAGCCTGGTAAGTACACCGTTAAGTATCGGATCCTTTCAGCTGATGGTCACGTTTTGAACGCGAATTTCAAGTTCACGCTCAGTTAGAATTGCGGGATGAAACCTGAGCTAAATGACATTAACTTCATCGGTGAATCTGAACGCCGTGGAAAGGCCAGTGACCTCTTTTGGACCTGGGCCGGTGCCAATGTTTCGTTACTGGCTCTCTCATATGGCGCTTTCTTTCTAGGTTTCGGAATCTCTTTCTGGCAAGCAACCATCGCTGCTGTCATCGGCACAGTGGGTTCTTTTGCGTTAGTTGGCATTAGCTCACTGGCAGGTAAGCGTTCTAACGCTCCAACGATGACGCTTTCAAGAGCAGCCTTTGGCGTAAAAGGTAATTTATTGCCGGGCTTCCTTTCCTATTTCGTAGTTGTCGGCTGGGAAACCGTTCTTGTCTCACTTGCAACACTTGCAACTGGCACAGTTCTAGAGCGAGCGACTTCAATTGATCGCAATATTTCCTTAGCAATAGGATTTTTGATTGCTGCCTCATTAACCATCTTTGGAGGCGTGCTGGGTCACTCGGTGATCATGAAGTTACAACGACTTATTACTGGAATAACGGTTACTGCAACGCTAACTTATATTGTGTTGACCCTTGATGAAATTAATTGGGATTCAGTATTTGCGATCAAGGCAGGTAGTGCTGCAGGGTTAATCGGGGCAATCATTTTTGCAATCACGGGTATTGGTTTGGGATGGGTCAATTGCGCAGCCGATTATTCGCGGTACTTGCCGCGTAGCACTTCGAGCAAGTCAGTCTTTGGTTGGACCGTATTTGGTGCATCTATTGTTCCGATTGCGTTGGTCATTTATGGAAGCGCGCTCGCTGGAAGCAGCAAAGAACTAAGTGATGCGATTGCGATGGATCCGATCGGCGCTCTGACGCAACTCCTGCCCACTTGGTTCCTAATTCCATTTGCACTCTTTGCGATTCTCGGATTAGTTGGTGGCGCAGTACTTAATCTTTACTCATCTGGCCTAACTTTGATCTCAATCGGAGTGAAGGTAAAGCGCCCAGTAGCGGCAGGCATTGATGGCACCATCATGTTCTTTGGAACCATTTATATTGTTTGGTTTGCCACTGATTTCTTTGCTCCATTCCAGGGTTTCCTAATCACGCTGGGCGTGCCAGTGGCAGTTTGGTCAGCAATCTTTGTAGCCGATGTGGTTTTGCGTAAGCGCGATTATGTCGAAGCTGATTTATTCTCTGAAACCGGTCGCTATGGCCGAGTAAATCCGATCGCGATCTCCCTTGTTGCAATTGGCTCAGTCATTGGTTGGGGATTTGTGACAAATACTTTTGCAAGTTGGTTAAGTTGGCAGGGTTACTTTATGGGCGCGATTGGTGGCAAGGAAGGCCAGTGGGCGTATGCGAACGTTGGCGTCATCTTCGCTCTACTAATTGGTTTCTTTGGATATTTGTTACTGGGTCGCAAGCGAATTCAAAAACAAGAACAGATTTAATACTGCACTAGTCTAATACTGCCCCTCTTTAATACTGCAGTGGCGGTTCGACCGACCAAGGAAACTCAACCCACAAATCAGTATGGCGCCACACGTAATCAGGCTTCTCGATACTGTGTGATTTTTCGTATAGAACAGCGCTACGAACTTCAGCTACGTAATCTCCGCAGAATTCGCGCACCAGCTTTAAAGTTTTGCCTGTATCAGCAACATCATCTGCGACAAGTACTTTAAGGCCAGTTAAATCAATTTTGTTGGGAACAGGGGGGAGTACAACTGGCATAGCCAAGCGCTCGTTGACGCCGGTATAAAACTCAACGCTCATCGTGAAAGTGTTCTTCACGCCAAGTGCGTAACCAAGTGCGCCACCTAGTAGAAGGCCACCACGCGCAATTGATAAGACAATGTCTGGGCGGTAGCCGCTATCTGCAATCTGTTGAGCGAGTTCCCGAGCAGCGATACCAAAAGTTTGATAATCCAGTCTTTCGCGCTCTTGGCTCATGCCAGTAATTTAGCCAACTATTGCGACAAATAAAAACCCCGCCATTTCTGACGGGGTCTTTACTCTTAATTCGATTTAGAGATCGAAATAAAGTTCGAACTCAGCTGGATGCGGACGCAAGCGAACATAATCAACTTCGTTCTTACGCTTGAATTCAATCCAAGTTTCGATTAGATCTTCGGCAAATACGCCACCCTTAGTTAGGAATTCGTGATCTTTTTCAAGACTATCTAGAACTTCACCGAGTGAACCCGGAACCTGAGGAATTGCAGCAGCTTCGGCGCCTTCGAGTTCGTAGAGGTCCTTATCAACTGGAGCAGGTGGCTCGATCTTATTTAGAATTCCATCGAGACCAGCCATCAACATTGCTGCGAAGGCTAGGTATGGATTCGATGATGGATCTGGGCAACGGAACTAAATGCGCTTTGCCTTTGGATTTGAACCAGTAATTGGAATACGAATACAAGCAGATCGGTTACGTGCTGAGTAAACCAAGTTAACTGGTGCTTCATAACCTGGAACTAAGCGACGGTATGAGTTAACGGTTGGGTTAGTGAATGCAAGTAGTGACGGTGCATGCTTTAGCAAGCCACCGATATACCAACGCGCCATATCTGAAAGATCGCCGTACCCATCGCCAAAGAACAGTGGCTTGCCATCTTTCCAAAGTGATTGGTGAACGTGCATTCCTGAACCATTGTCACCAAATAGTGGCTTTGGCATGAAGGTCGCAGTCTTGCCACCTTCCCAAGCTACGTTACGAATGATGTATTTGAACTTCATTACATCATCGCCAGCTTGAAGAATGTCGCTGAAGCGATAGTTGATCTCCATTTGTCCAGCTGTACCAACTTCGTGGTGTGAACGCTCAACTAGAAGTCCGGCACGACCTAGTTCCATAACCATTTCATCGCGAAGATCTGCGAATTGATCTGTTGGTGAAACTGGGAAATAGCCACCCTTTATGCGAGTACGGTATCCGCGGTTTGGTGTGCCATCTGCATCGAATTCAACGCCGGTATTCCAAGCGCCTTCATAAGATTGAATCTCGTGATAAGCCTCGTTGATGCCTGTCTTGAAACGAACGCTATCGAAAACATAGAACTCAGCTTCTGGTGCGAAGAATGCAGTATCTGCAAAGCCAAGTGAGCGCATGTAGTCAACAGCCTTAGCAACGACGCCACGTGGGTCACGTGAATAAGCTGAGTTATCAACGGGATTATGAACTGAGAAAATAATCACCAAAGTCTTGTGATCACGGAAAGGATCAATGAACGCTGAACTTGGAACTGGCAGCAACTTCATATCTGATTCGTGAATTGATTGGAAACCACGGATAGAAGAACCATCGAACATCAGACCATCAGTGAAAACAGCTTCGTCAAATGACTCAACCGGAACGTTGAAGTGGTGTTGGATACCTGGCAAATCAGTAAAGCGGACATCAATAAACTTAACGTCTTCTTTCTTGATGTATGCAAAGATTTCTTCGGAATTCTTAAACATATTTCTCCTGTTTTTAAGATGATGGCTGTTGGAATCAACCGATCGGTTTCCTCGCCTTTGAGGCCGTGCTTTATGGGTGGAAATCTATGCCCCAGCGGTGAAAAGTTCATAACTGTTGTGTTACATCGATGTTAAAAATTGCTGGTAACCACTTCTTGTTCCGTTAATGAGCCTATAAATGGGCCGTTGTGCTCTAAATCATCTAGGCTCTCGCCATGACTCACCCCGAGGGCGTAACGCTTGGTCGCCGACTTGCAGCTATCACAATCGATTGGCTGGCCTCTTATGCGATCGCTTTCGCCTTCTTAGCGGGCGGTGGCAGCTACTCCGAACGAATCGTAGGAACGCGTCTTACAACTCCACTGATTTTTGTGGCTGAGTACGCCATTTTGGTTGCCCTCACTGGAGCTTCCTTCGGCCACAGGTTGCTTAGATTAAAGGTGGTTGATTTCAATCATGGGGGAGTGCCCAACGTTCGTCAGGTACTAATCCGCACCGGATTGATGGCGTTAGTGATTACAGCAATTACCTACGATGAAGATGGTCGCGGAATTCATGAACGCTTTAGTCAAACAAAATTAGAGCGAGCTTAGAAAATTTAGCGAATCTTCATTCCACGAGTTGGCATTGGACCCTTTGGAATTGGCATTGCCATTCCACCCACTGCTTTGAGGCGTGCTCGTACTTCGCGCATTTGATTGGCAGTTAACTTCTTAGGAAACTTCTTCATACGCTTTTGCAACTTGCGAAGCGAAACTTGACCTTCTTCATTACCAACTATCAGTTCATAAATTGGGACACCAGGTGCGTAACGTTCAGTTTTGCGTTTCTCATCTTGCAAAAGTTGACGCACTGCGCCGCTACCTTCGCCAGTTAGAACAATGCCAGCACGACCAACTGAGCGATGGACCATGTCTTGGTTACGTGAAACAGCAACAGCTGGAGTTGTTGACCAACCTTTACGAATGGACATCAAAACACTTGCACCAGCACCAATTTGTCCTTCAATTGATGCATAGGCAGCTGAACCAGCTAGGCGGGTGAAAACAAAGAAAGCCAATAGGGCGGCAAAAGGCGCGGAAACAAAACCGAGATAAACCGGATGTCCAATTACAAAACCTATTGCGATACCAATTGACCAGCCAGCGAGAAAAATACCCGCCAATGCCGCGCCAATCCAAGGCTTAGCTTCCTTAGTTATTTTGTAGGCTTGGCGAATCTCTTTGAATCTAGGTGCCTTGGGTTCGCTGGACTTGTTTTTCTTTCGTTTAAACATGTCAGGAGTTTAGTGGAGCAGGCGCGGTACCACCAAGACGCGCAGGTGCCCAGCGTTGACCAGCATGGCTATCGGGGTAGCGGCTTTGAACTTCATGCAACATTTCGATCATGGTGCTACGCAGCAGCGCCTCGCCAGCTTCAACATCGGCATCTTTGGCAAAGGTCATTGGTTCGCCGAAAGTCACAAAAATTGGGAATTTGTTTCGCTTGAGATTTCGCTTAACGCCCTTAGTCCAGATGCGTTGACTGCCCCAAACTATGGTTGGAACTACCGGAACTCCAGCGCCCATGGCTAACCGGATTACACCTGACTTTAACTCTTTAATTTCAAAGCTCTTGGAAATTGTGGCCTCGGGAAAAATGCCAATTATTTCGCCACCACGAAGTGCGCGCAGGGCTGCAACAAAAGAGGCCGAACCATTAGCGCGATCTACTGAGATGTGGTGCATCCCGCGCATCAGGGGCCCAGCTAATTTATTATCGAAAATTTCTTTCTTGGCCATAAAGCGCACATAACGTTTGACTGGAAGTGCAGCGGTTCCGGCTAAAGCAAAATCTAGATAACCAACGTGATTAATCGCCAAGATAGCGCCGCCATTGCGCGGAATATTTACATCACCGGTAAAAGTGAATTTCAAACCAAGATATTTCCAGGCAGTTTTCAGAACTGCAATAACTGGAGGATAAACACGATCAGCCATGTTGTGCGGCTACGTTGGTGGTGGCTTTGGCTTCTTGCGCTTGCTTATATAAACGACCGGCACGGTAACTTGAACGTACAAGTGGTCCGCTCATCACGCCTGAGAAGCCAATCTCCTTAGCTTCAGTTGCTAACTCAACAAATTCTTCTGGCTTCACCCAACGAATAACTGGGTGGTGCTTATTTGTAGGGCGCAGGTATTGAGTAATGGTGATTAAGTCACAGCCGGCTGCATGTAGATCAACTAGTGCTTGGGAAACTTCTTCACGAGTTTCGCCCAAACCAAGAATCAGATTCGATTTAGTAATTAGCCCATAATCACGCGCCATGGTGATAACTGAAAGCGACTTGTCATAGGTGAAAGCTGGGCGAATCTCTTTAAAGATTCGTGGCACAGTTTCGAGATTATGCGCGAAAACTTCAGGCCGAGTTTCAAAGATCTGATTAAGCAATTCCGGATTCGCGTTGAAATCGGGGGCCAACATTTCAACACCAGTGCCTGGATTTAGCTCATGTACTTTGCGAATTGTCTCGGCATATAACCAAGCACCTTCATCGGGTAGATCATCGCGAGTAACGCCAGTGATCGTTGCGTAATTCAATTGCATCTTCTTAATCGATTCGGCGACCTTAGTAGGCTCGTTGCGATCAATAGGCAATGGTTTGCCAGTATCGATATTGCAGAAATCGCAACGACGAGTGCAGCGATCTCCGCCAATTAAGAAAGTGGCTTCGCGATCTTCCCAACATTCAAAAATGTTCGGGCAAGCCGCTTCTTGGCAGACGGTATGCAGCCCTTCGCTCTTTACGAGGGAGCGAAGTTGGGTGTACTCAGGGCCCATATTGGCGCGAGTTTTGATCCACTCAGGTTTGCGTTCAATTGGAGTTTCGGCGTTGCGTGCCTCAATGCGAAGCATCTTGCGGCCATCGGGTGCAATTGTCATGCGCTCACCTTCGTTAATACCTCGAATAGTTCACGTTCTAAAATTGGCGACACTTCGGCGATGGTTACTTCGCGGCTCAATTCCTTAGACATTGAAGTGACTTCAGCATCTGCGATTCCGCAAGGCACTATCTGATTAAAGCCAGTTAAATCTGGATTCACATTTAAGGCAAAGCCATGCATGGTTACACCTTTGGCAACTCGGATGCCGATTGCGGCAATTTTGCGATCACCTTTTTCATCACGCAGCCAAACACCAGAGCGATCTGGATAACGAAGGGCAGCTAAACCAAATTGCTCGCAAGTGTTGATCAAAGCGGTTTCTAATTGACGAACAAATCCGACCACATCGAGGCGATTAGCTAACTTCACAATTGGGTAGCCAACTAGTTGGCCAGGACCATGCCAAGTGATTTTGCCACCACGATCAACATCAATAACGGGAGTGTCATCAGTTGGGCGATCAGAAATCGCAGTTCGGCGACCAGCGGTGTAAACAGATGGGTGCTCTAGCAAGATCAAAGTATTTGGTCGTTCATCAGCGACAATTTCGGCATGAAAATTACGTTGAATTTTCAGCGCACTCTCATAATCAACTAGCCCGCTTCGAGCCACGGCAATCTGACCTGATGTCAGAACTGCATGAATGGGCATAGCCAATAGCCTAAAGGTAGACTCACGCTCATTACCAATCGAGGCGGCGGATATTGAGATCTGGCGCAAAGGGAGCCAGTTAAATGTCAGTTCCAACTATGACCAATTCGACCATGCGTTCTAAGCGTAAGCCGATCGCAATCGCGATCCTGGTCGTAATCGCTTGGTTTGGCGTTACCGGCTTCTTTGGCCCACTTTTCGGAAAGTTAACCAGCGTTCAGGAAAATGACAATTCGGCATTTTTGCCAGATAGCGCTGAATCCACCAAGGCAGTTAAGTTGTTAGAAAATTTTGCAGCTGGTGAATCTACTGCTTTCCCAACTTTAGTTTTGCTTGAAGGAACTGTTGGGCCAGAAGTTCTGCAACAAATTAACGCGCATCTTGAAACTGTGCCAGATCTAAAACTGGGCGGAACAGATATTCCACTATCTAAGTATTTATTGCCTGGCAGCCAAGTGTCCGCTTTCCCGGCACCAGATGGCTCGGCAGTTTTAGCTTCAATTCTTTTAGATGGTGCGGCAATCGCCGAAGTCCTACCAAATGAAGAACCAGTTCTCCCGGCAATTGTTGAAGCACTTCGCGAAGACTTCACTCCGTTCGCCAAAGAGCTTGGCTTTGAGTCATATGTAACTGGTGCTGGCGGTCTTATCGGTGATCTATTTGGCGCCTTTGGTGATTTAGATTCAACGTTGCTTTTAACAACGTTGGGCGTTGTCGCATTTATCTTGATCATTGTTTATCGTTCACCAATTTTGTGGTTCTTGCCGTTGCTATCTGCGGTTTTCGCTCTCTCAACCGCAGGCGGAATTATTTATTTGCTGGCCAAGAACAATGTCATTGATGTTAATGGTCAATCGCAAGGAATCCTCTCGGTTCTGGTCTTAGGTGCAGGTACCGACTACGCACTACTTCTGATCTCTCGATATCGCGAAGAATTACATCATCATTCAACTCCAGTAGCTGCGATGCGAGCTGCTTATAAAGGCACCTTCGAGCCGATCGTGGCATCAGGTGCAACAGTTGCGCTAGGCCTTCTTGTTTTATTGCTGAGTGATTTATCAGGTAACCGTGGGCTCGGTCCAATTGGTGCCATTGGCGTTGCGGTTGCGGTAATTACCATGGTTACTTTATTGCCAGCGTTTCTTGTGCTATTTGGTCGCTGGATCTTCTGGCCACGAATTCCACGTTTTGATGACGCAGATAGTCAGCTAACTGGAACTTGGGCAAAGGTTGGAAGTTTAGTAGAACGCAGACCTCGTAGAGCTTGGGTTATTACGGGTCTATTGCTAGTTGTGTTAGCAGCGTTCTCGACAACACTTAAGACCGATGGTCTATCAACTTCTGAAAGCTTTACTGGAAATCCAGAATCAGTCGTTGGTCAAAAATTATTATTAAATCATTTCCCTGGCGGCGAAGGTGACCCAACTAAGGTTATTTTAAAGAATGAGTTAATCCCTGCGGTTAGCGAAAAATTGCGCGGCGAAGCAGGTGTCTCAGAAGTTGCACCCGAAGCTAATGCCGGGGGAGTGATCGTGAAGAACGGTCTTTCAATCCTAAATGTCACGCTTTCGACTGCGCCAGATTCGCGTGAATCACGTGATCGGATCCCAGCTATTCGTGAGGCTGTAAAGAGTATTGATGAATCGATTTTGGTTGGTGGCACAACGGCGGTCTTCTTCGATACCGATGTTGCTGCGCGGCATGACAATCGCACGGTGATTCCAGTAGTTCTTCTTCTGATCACTTTGATCTTAGGCCTGTTACTTCGCAGCATCGTTAGCGCTGTATTGCTACTTGGAACAGTTGTGCTCTCGTACTTTGCAACACTTGGAGTATGTGCGCTCGTCTTTAATCACATCTTCGGCTTTGCGGGCGGAGATGCTTCATTCCCACTCTTCGCCTTTATCTTCTTGGTCGCATTGGGTATTGATTACAACATCTTCTTGATGACTCGCGTGCGTGAAGAATCAGGCAAGATAGGTACCAGAAAAGGTGTTATCAAGGGCTTAACAGTTACCGGGTCGGTAATTACATCAGCCGGTATTGTCCTTGCGGCGACTTTCGGAGTGCTAGGAATCTTGCCTCTGGTATTCCTTGCTCAACTTGGTTTCGCGGTTGCCTTTGGCGTACTGCTAGACACAATTATCGTTCGCTCGATTTTGGTTCCAGCACTGGTGCACGAAATTGGGCCTAAGGTATGGTGGCCATCTAAGTTATCTAAATCAGCTGACTAGTAAAAAGCTCGGAGTTTTATGTCTCTACGAGTAGGTCTAGTTGGTTATGGTTTAGCTGGTCGCACCTTTCACGCCCCGCTATTTAGAGGTTGCGGCCTTGAACTAGTGGCAGTTCTAACCACAAATCCAGAACGAGTGGGGCATGTTCAAGCTGATTTTCCTGACGCGATCGTCGTTTCGGATATGTCAGAACTTCTTACACATAACTTAGATCTAGTTGTCATCGCATCGGTTAATTCAGTTCATGTTGAGCAAGCGATTGCCGCACTACATGCTGGTGTTCCAACGGTCGTTGATAAACCGATGGGCCGTAATTTAACTGAAACACTAGAAATTCTAAAAGCATCTGATGACACAGGTGTGCCGGTAACAGCTTTCTATAACCGCCTCTTTGATTCAGATTCGCTGACCATTAAACGAGTCATACAAGAAAATGAAATCGGAAAAGTGTTTCGCATCGATTCTCGCTTTGAACGCTATCGCCCTGATCTAGCTGCGCAATCTTGGCGCGAACAAAGCAGCGCCGAAGAAGGCGGGGGGCTACTGCTTGATCTGCAATCTCATTTAGTTTCAACTGCCCTTGATTGGTTTGGTCCGGCTGAACTGGTTTCGGCGAGTGTGCGCAGTATCCGCGGGGCATCTGATGATGATGTGGTCTTAGTCCTAAAACATGAGAGCGGTGTTGATTCTTATCTTTCGACTAGTTCCATAGTCGGAGCACCTGGACCGCGTATCCGCATGATGGGAACTAATGGTGCACTTGTAATTGGCGAGCTTGATCCGCAGGAAGCTCTTTTACGCGCCGGCAAAGTTCCACTTGAGGGCAAATGGGATGTATCGACAAAATCAGCGGCGAAGATAATTCGTGGGGAGGCCGTTAGTGATTTACAAGTTGAAGATGGGAACTATGCGCGGTTCTACGAACTGGTAGCTGGTGCCATTGCCGGTACAAATGAATGGCCAGTTAGCAAAGCCGAGATAATCGCAGTGGCAACGATTATTGATCGCGCACGAGAACTAAATTTTCGTGAGTAGTCCAGTTGTCGTAATTGGTGCTGGCTTAGCTGGACTTAGCGCCGCACTGCAAATTCAAAAGGCCGACCGCGAAGTAATTGTTCTGGAAGCTGCAGAGCGAGCTGGCGGACGAGTGCAATCAGATTCTATCGATGGCTTTACTTGCGATCGTGGTTTCCAGCTAATCAATGCGAAGTATCCAGAGCTAGTTGCGCTGAATGTGTTGGGCGAGCTTGATTTTAGATTTGCCGATCGAGCGATAAATGTGGCTATCGACAATAAGTTACATCGGTTGGGGGATCCGCGCCGATATCCGTTTTCAGCGCTTGATTCAGCAACTGGCTCAATCTTGGAAAAGCTGTCACTTGTTAAAGCTCTGGCTGGAAAGCCAAGTGATCAGGTTTCCATCGCTGAGTATCTGATTGATAGCGGACTAGGAAAAACTTTTGAGCGAGTGCTACAGCCATTCTTACGTGGTGTTTATCTAACCGAACTAACTAATATCTCGGCCCCAGCTGGGTTAGAAATCACTAAGACTTTCATCAGTGGTAAACCTGGCTTACCTAGTCGCGGTGTAGGTGCGCTATCGGCAGCTATGGCAAAGCAAATAACTGATTTGCGACTTGGAGTTACCGTTAACGCTATAAAGAACGGGTCATTAATCACTTCGGCAGCTGAGATTGAGGCCAGCGAAATTATTGTGGCAACAGATAGCACGACGGCGGCGCAGCTGTTGGAACTGGGATCAGTTCCGAAACTAGCTGGATGCACCACGTGGTATCACAGCGCACCATTTGCTCCGATTTCACATGGGCAGTTAATCGTTGACGGAGAAAACCGTGGAGCCGTGATCAATACGCTAGTGATTTCGAATTTCATTCCAGAGTACGCACCTGTTGGTAAGAACTTAATTTCAACTACAACAGATACTGGAGTTACTGAGTCTGAAGTTCGCCGACATCTCGCGACGATGTACAACTGTGATAATCGCGATTGGGAGCTAGTTGCTAAATATGAGATTCCGGCGGCGCTTCCGATTGGGGCTATGGCTGTTAATCAACCGATTCAAACCCTGGTTCGTGAAGGAATCTATTTAGCTGGTGACGGCCAAGTAAGCCCGTCGCAAAACGGAGCGCTTAAATCGGGGCGTCTGGCAGCGCTAGCTGTATTAGCTAATTAATCAACTAACTTTTCGAGTGCCGATGAAATATGTGGGTAGTCAAAAGTAAAGCCTGCCTCCGTTAGTGCTTGCGGCATAACTTTTTTGGAACCAAGAACTTCAGCTGAAAAACCGCCCAGCACAATCTTTAGCGCAAATCCAGGAACTGGAAACAAGGCCGGACGATGTAGAGCGCGGGCTAAGCCGGCAGTGAACTCCGAATTTGTAACTGGGTTCGGTGATGTCAGATTTACGGGGCCAGAGACTTTGTTCTCCAGCAGAAATGCGATTGCTCGGATCTGATCATGCAAAGTAATCCAAGACCACCATTGCTTACCGTTGCTAAGTTTTCCACCTAGACCAAAGCGAAACAGTGGCAACATCTTGCCGAGTGCTCCACCGGTAGGGTCAAGCACCAGTCCAGTACGTAGCTTTACGGTGCGCACTTCTCCAGCTAGATCTGCTGCTGATTCCCATTCGCGACAGACCGCAGCTAGGAAATCATCCCCAACCCGATCGCTTTCGACGACTGCGCGATTGCCGCTCTCGCCATACCAACCAATAGCGCTAGCGGAAATGAATACTTGTGGTTTAACGATTGCTACGGCCTTTGCAATTGTTGTGGTTCCGAGCAAACGCGAATTAAGAATCTCACTTTTATATTTCTTAGTCCAACGCTTGTCACTTACACCAGCGCCGGCTAAGTGAATGACTGCGTCCACCCCAGCAAGTGCATCCATATCTACAGTTCCCGCAATTGGATCCCAGGTAATTTCTTCACTAGAGACGGCCGCTCGACGAACTAGACGCTGAACAGTGTGACCTTGCGACTTGAGATAGCCAACTAAAGCTGTACCGATTAACCCGGAGGCACCAGTAACAGCAATGCGTTGTGGCGGCAGCAAATTAAAGTCCTAAGTCTGATTCGAAAGCGCCGCCTTCGAGACGCTCTTTCAAGGTAACTAGGAAACGAGCTGCATCTGCGCCATCGACAACTCGGTGATCGTAAGAAAGACCAAGGTAGACCATTGAACGAATCGCAATCGTTTCGCCACCATCTTCGCCGCGAACGACCATTGGTCGCTTAACAATTGCGCCGAGGCCCAAGATTGCAACTTGTGGTTGATTAATGATCGGCGTATCAAATAGTGCGCCACGACTACCGGTGTTTGTTAGCGTGAAAGTTCCGCCACCAAGTTCATCAGGAGTTACCTTGTTATCACGAGTGCGTGCAGCCAGATCTGAAATCTTGCGAGCTATGCCACCCATATTTAGATCGCCAGCATTGGAAATTACTGGAACCAATAAACCGCGTTCGGTATCAACAGCAATACCTAAATGTTCTGCACCGTGATAAGTGATTTGATCACCTTCGACGGAGGAGTTAAGTACTGGATGTTGCTTTAGCGCTTCACAAGTAGCCACTGCGAAGAATGGCAAGAATGAAAGCTTTACGCCTTCGCGTGCTTCGAAGCTGGCCTTTGACTTATCACGTAGACGGGCAATTTTTGTTACATCAACTTCGATAACAGTTGTTAATTGCGCACTAACTTGAAGCGACTCAACCATACGAGCTGCAATAACTTTGCGCAGACGTGACATAGTCACCGTGGTTCCGCGCAGCGGTGAAACTGCAATTGCAGGTGCAGAACTGCGAACTGCTGCAGCTACCGGTGCTGCAGTTACTGGTGCTGCCTTAGCGGGTGCGGCTTGCTCGACATCTTCGCGACGAATACGACCACCGATGCCAGTGCCTTTAACCGAAGCTAAGTTGACGCCGAGTTCGGAAGCTAACTTGCGAACAAGTGGTGTCACATAAGCATCGGCTGGTTGTGCAATTGGAGTTGATGCAACTATTGGTGCTACTACTGGAGCTGCAACAACTGGAGCAACTACTACTGGCGCTGTTACAACTGGCGCTGCAGGAGGGGGAGTAACAACTGGGGCTGCAGCAACGGGTGCAACTGGAGCAACAGGCGCGGCAACTGGAGTTGAACCAGATGCACCGATTAAACCTAAGCGAGCTCCAACTGCAACAGTGGTGTCGATTGGAACATCAATTGCTAACAAGATGCCAGCAACAGGTGAAGGAATCTCGGTATCAACTTTGTCAGTAGAAACTTCAAGTAACGCTTCATCGACCGCAACTGAATCTCCAACGCTCTTTAGCCAACGTGTAACAGTTCCTTCAGAAACTGATTCACCAAGGGCTGGCATTGAGATCACGGTTCCAGTACCGCTGGCAGCTGGCGCTGTAGGGGCAGCAGGTGCAGGTGCTGCGACAACTGGTGTTGCAGCAACTGGTGGGGGAGTTACTGGCGCAACTGCAGCAGGAGCAGGAGTCGCAGCAACTGGAGCAGCAGCGGCTGCACCATCGGCGATGATTGCTAACTCGGCACCAACTGCAACTGTCTGATCAATTCCGACCACAATCTTTTGGAGTACACCAGCTACTGGTGAAGGAATCTCGGTATCAACTTTGTCGGTCGATACTTCAAGAAGCGGCTCATCGATTGCGACATGGTCGCCTTCGTTCTTGAGCCAACGTGTGACCGTACCTTCGGTAACGCTCTCGCCAAGTGCTGGCATTGTTAGTGAGAAGGTCATCTCTTTATCTCCTTGGTTTCCTGATTGAAATTCTTAATTATCCGTGGGCGTGTAATGGTTTACCGGCAAGTGCCATGTGAGCTTCACCCATTGCTTCAGAAAGTGTTGGGTGAGCATGAATAAGAGGTGCAACATCATCGGCAGTTGCTTCCCAATTAAAGATTAATTGCGCTTCAGCTAATAGTTCGCCTACACGTGCACCGACCATATGGATTCCAAGTACTGGGCCATTCTTTTGGGAAACCAATTTAATTGAGCCCGCAGTGCGCAAGATCTGGGCCTTACCATTTCCGGCTAAGTCGTAATTTAATTCAACTACATCGTGACCACGCTCTTTAGCTTGCGCAGTTGTTAAACCAACTGAGGCAACTTCTGGTTCAGAGTAAGTAACGCGGGGAACGCCATCATAATTAATCGGACGTGGATTTAATCCGCAGATTTCTTCGGCAACCAAAATTCCTTCACCGAAACCAACGTGAGCTAATTGCAAAGTTGGGATTAAGTCGCCAACTGCCCAGATGCCTGGCACGTTGGTGCGACACTTGTCATCAACTAATACATAGCCGCGATCCATATTGAGGCCTTGCTCTTCATAGCCGAGGTTGGCCGAAACCGGACCGCGACCAACAGCCACAAGAAGTACATCGGCAGTAAAAGTTTTCCCATCTTCGAGCTCAACAGTTACGCCATCGGCTGTGACGGTGTGAGACTTAAAGCGAACTCCTAGTTCAAAGTTAATGCCGCGCTTGCGATAAGCACGTTCTAGCAGCTTGCTGCTTGATTCATCTTCTAGCGCAACTAAGTGTGACAATCCTTCAATGATGGTTACTTCAGCACCGAATGATTTCCAGACAGATGCGAATTCGCAACCAATTACGCCGCCACCAAGCACGATTACAGATTTAGGAACATAGTTCAGATTAGTTGCGTGATCCGAAGTCATGACTCGGACGCCATCAATTTCAAGACCAGGTAAAGATTTCGCATAAGAGCCAGTAGCTAAAACAACATTGGTGCCGGTGTAGCGCTCGCCATTTACTTCGACAGTATCTTTAGCAACTAAACGTCCGTGACCTTCAACGAAAGTAATGTTGCGAGACTTAACCAGCCCTTGCAGACCTTTGTGAAGTTTAGAAATCACACCATCTTTGTAAGCGTTAACTGCGACCATATCCATTGATAGGAATTGAGCGTTTACGCCGAAAGTACTTGCATCGCGTGCGCTATCGGCAATTTCGCCCGAGTGAAGAAGCGCTTTGGTTGGGATACACCCGCGGTGCAGGCAAGTTCCGCCTAGTTTTCCGGATTCGATCAGCGCCACGGTCTTGCCTAGTTGAGCTGCGCGAAGGGCGCAGGCGTAACCTCCACTGCCACCACCAAGAATTACCAAGTCGAATTGAGCCACGATCAACCTTTCACCCGTAAGCGTTCTATAGCCCTATCTTGCCAGCCTTCGGGCGATCTAACTAACTGGTGGCTATTTTTCGCTAGTGATCTCGGCCAAACGGATTAGCGAGCGGAAACCGATTCCGGTGCCACCGACTGGGGTGTAGCCGTGCGGTTTAGCCTCGTTATAGGCCGGGCCGGCAATATCTAAGTGGAGCCAAGGCAGCTCGGCTGGGATGAATTCTTTGAGGAAGATGCCAGCGACCAACATGCCGCCCATGCGATCTCCGATATTTGCCATATCGGCCACCGTTGAATCAAGTGATGCGCGAAGTTCTTCAGGAAGCGGCATTGGCCAGAAATCTTCGCCGGCTTGATCAGCAGCCACTAAGAATTGCGCGCGGAACTCTTCGTTATTTGTCATGACCGCACTGGTGCGAGTTCCGAGGGCAACAACTTGTGCGCCAGTCAGAGTAGCCACATCAATGATGCCATCTAGTTTCATTTTGGATTCCTGAGCTTTAACTAAGGCATCAGCCATAACTAAGCGACCTTCAGCATCAGGATTTAAAACTTCGATGGTTTTTCCACCATACATAGTGTGTATATCACTTGGGCGAGTGGCGTTATCAGAGATCATGTTTTCAGCCATCGCTGCCCAAACATCAATCGCGATAGGTAACTTCAAAGCTGCGATAGCTAAGACTGCGGCGCTAACAGCTGCAGCACCGCTCATATCTGATTTCATGGCTTCCATGCCGGCTGCTGGCTTTAACGCGTAACCACCTGTATCGAAAGTGATTCCTTTTCCAACGAAGGCCAATTTCTTCTTTGCCTTTGGTGGGTTATATGCAATGTGTAATAAACGTGGCGGATTGGCAGAACCTTGACCAACACCAGAGATGCCACCGTATCCACCATCGCGCAATTGCTTCTCATTTAAAATTGTAACTTTCAAATGCGCAGTTGATCCACCAAGAGCTTTTACTGCAGTCGCAAAACGTTTAGAGAATGAATCTGGGGTTAAGTGACTTGGGGGAGTATTGATTAAGTCCCGAACTAATTTTGTATATTCGCCAATGATTACAGCGCGCTTGACTGCTGCTTTTGCTTCTGCCGAGTTAGCCATTTTGGTTTGAACAGTTGCCCCAGCTAGCGGAGCTTTGCGTTCTGCTTTAGAAGAACCGCGGAACTCGTCGAATGCATATGCGCCAAGGGTCATGCCTTCGGCAACGGCTGCAACTTGCTCAATTGAATTTGTGGGCAGCGAAATGGCTGCGCTTTTCTCGCCCGCTAGAGCGCGAGACGCAGCACCAGCTGCGCGACGCAACACTTCGTGGGCATAATCTTTCTTAGCCTCACCAAGACCGGTAAAGACCAACAACCGAGTTGTTGAACCGGGCAACTTAGTAATCTCATTGGCTCCACCTGTTGCACCTAGATCTTTAAGGGCTGCTAGCAAGGACTTTTCGTCGAGTGAAACCGAGCCAGACTCAATCTTTAAGGTATCCGCTTTAGCGCCTTTAGCTAAGCCCACAATCAAAATATCATCGGAAACTAAGGCATCGGATAAACGGATTGATTTCATGGCTCTCCTATTTCGATCGTTCTATTGTCCTAAATGAGGCGCTCATTTGAACTTGGCTGAGTCTAAAGCAGGAAACCCAGAATATGTAGCGCTAGATTGTGCGCCATGAAGCAATCTCCAATACATGAGCGTCACTTAGCACGTAACGCCAAGATGGCTGATTTTGGCGGTTGGTTGATGCCGATCGAATATCCCGGAGCTGGCGTTTTAGCTGAGCACGCGGCAGTGCGCGAACGGGTCGGACTCTTCGATGTTTCGCACCTCGGAAAAGCATCCGTTGTCGGCGAAGGTGCGCTCGAGTTTTTGAATTCGATGCTAACGAATGACTTAACCAAGATCACCGATGGCGCAGCCCAGTACTCAATGTTGTGCAACAGTACTGGCGGCGTGATTGATGATCTCATTGTTTATCGCAATTCAGATACCGATTTCTTTATTGTGCCTAATGCTTCTAACACCAGTGCCGTGGTCGCAGATCTACACGCACATGCACCTAGCGGGATTGCAGTAACTAATCTGCATAATGAGTATGGCGTCATTGCATTGCAAGGTCCACATGCGGCTGCAGTTTTGGCGCACTTTGGTTTACAGATCGAAATCGATTACATGGCATTTACAAATGTTTCAATTGCGGGTTGCGATGTCATTGTTTGCCGAACCGGTTACACCGGCGAATATGGTTTTGAAGTTCTACCAAAATGGAACCAAGCGCTAACTGTTTGGGATGCGCTAGCTGAACAAGTCGAGGCAAACGAGGGCTTAGTTTGCGGTCTCGGTGCTCGTGACACTTTGCGCACAGAAATGGGCTACCCACTTCATGGGCACGAACTCTCGCTAGAGATTTCACCAGTAATGGCAAGTGCCAGCTGGGCAGTGGGCTGGAACAAAGCAGATTTCCAAGGCAGTGAGGTCTTGAAAGAGCAGAAACAAAGCGGGGTCACTCGACGACTAGTTGCCCTTAAGTCACTTGATCGAGGAATTCCGCGCCCCGATATGCAAGTTTTACATGACGGAGTTGAAGTCGGAATCGTGACGAGCGGGACATTTTCACCAAGTTTAAAGGTCGGAATTGCCCTTGCTTTAGTCGATTCGAAATTTAGAATTGGCGAACAACTTCAGATTGATGTGCGTGGTCGCACTTCAAACGTTGAGATAGTTAAGTTACCTTTCATGCCATCGCACGTTCGCTAAGAAGCTAGGGGAGAGAGAAAATGGAATATCGCCGCTTGGGTAACACTGGAATGTACGTTTCTGAGATTGCCTATGGAAACTGGATCACCCACGGCAACCAAGTTGAAGCTACAGCGGCAAATGCTTGCGTGAAGGCCGCCTTTGATGCTGGTATTACGACCTTCGATACTGCTGATGTATATGCGGGCACCAAAGCTGAAACTATTTTGGGTAAGGCGCTCAAAGGCGTAAAGCGAGAGTCATATGAGTTATTCACCAAAGTTTATTTTCCAACTGGCACTGGCAAA
This sequence comes from Candidatus Planktophila sp., assembly GCA_964201645.1. Classification (GTDB taxonomy): domain Bacteria; phylum Actinomycetota; class Actinomycetes; order Nanopelagicales; family Nanopelagicaceae; genus Planktophila. The sequence continues at coordinate 29,306 of CAXNEB010000005.1, read as the reverse complement.
AATGATCGCGGGCTCTCTCGCAAACACATTATTGAATCTTGCAACGCTTCGCTAAAGCGTTTACAAACGGATCACATTGATCTCTATCAAGCGCATCGCTTTGATTATGAAACTCCACTCGAGGAAACCTTAAGCGCTTTCGATGACTTGATTCGCCAAGGTAAGGTGCATTACATCGGCGTCTCGAATTGGAAACACACTGAAATTCAAGATGCCTTAAAAATTCAAGACGATAAGGGTTACAACCGAATCGTTTCGAACCAACCTTCATACTCGGCAATTTATCGAGTTATCGAAGCCAAGATCGTGCCTCTTTGCCAGCGCGAAGGCATAAGTCAGATTGTTTATTCACCGTTAGCGCAAGGCGTGCTAACCGGTAAATATCTGCCGGGCAAGAAAGTCCCAGCAGATTCACGTGGCGCGAATAAAAACAATACGGGTCAATTCATGCAAGGCATGATGAATGATGAATTCTTGGGCCATGTAGCTAAGTTGCAGCCAATTGCAGATGCTCACGGAATCACTATGTCCCAGTTGGCGCTAGCTTGGATTCTAAGTAATCCAAATGTGGCCAGCGCGATTATGGGTGCTACTAAACCTAAGCAAGTTACCGAAAATGCTAAGGGCAGCGGAATTAAACTCGAAGCAGCAGTGATCAAAGAGATTAATGCGGTGCTGAAGCCGATTGTTAAAACTGATCCAGAGTTGGTCAGTAGCCCAAAACCGCGCGCTTAATTACTTTTTCTTTTGGTAGGCCGCTGATGGCTTAGGTGCGCGTAAACGACGCATCTGAGTTGAGCGTAACCAGCCATACATGCCAAGACCCTTGGTATTTGCATCTGGGAACTTTTCGCTGATCTGTTTCTTAAGTTTGCGACTCAAGAAGAAACCATCAACAATTGCAAATAGCAGAACTGTGTACATAAGCACGATCGCGACGACATTAACGGTCATGTTTGGTACCACTGAGAAAAGTAGAACTACAAAAATAATTGGCAAGAAGAATTCACCGATAGAGCGACGATTATCAACTTCGTCGCGAACAAATCGACGCACTGGGCCTCGATCGCGAAGTGGCAAAGCGTTCTCATCGCCACGCAAGTATGCCTCGCGGGCAGCGACGCGTCGTTCCCGAGCTAAGGCTTTGTCGCGCTTCTTTGCCTCTTTGCCAATTACTGGTGCAAGTGTTGAAACCTTGCGCTTTGATTCGGCATCTTTTCGAGAAGGTGTCGGGCGACCTTTTTTTGCGGCTTCTTCAGTCATGTCCGAATTATAAGGCCAGCATGCGCTCTAGAGCGAGTTTGGAGTACTTGCGAACCTCTTCCGGCACGATGATTTGATTCACTATCTGGCCCTGAACCAAGGATTCCATCGCCCAAACTAGATGAGGTAAGTCAATCCGGTTCATGGTTGAGCAATAGCAAACCGTTTTATCTAGAAAGAGAATTTCCTTATCGGGCATCGTACGCGAAAGTCGCTGCACTAGGTTCAACTCAGTACCAATAGCCCACTTAGAGCCGGCTGGGGAATTCTTGACAGTCTGAATAATCTTTTCAGTCGACCCCACAACATCGGCAATTGAAACTACTTCGTGTTGGCATTCTGGGTGAACTAATACCTGTACGCCCGGAACTCGCTCGCGAACATCGGCTACGTTCTGCGCGCTGAAACGACCATGAACTGAGCAATGACCACGCCAAAGAATTACTTTAGCTGCGAGTAATTCTGCCTCCATTAGCCCGCCCATCGGTTTCCACGGATTCCAAACCACGCAATCTGTCAGTGATAAACCCATGGCAAGAACTGCAGTGTTTCGCCCCAAATGCTGATCTGGCAAGAAAAGAATTTTCTCACCTTGGGTAAATGCCCACTCCATTGCACTCTTCGCATTAGATGAAGTACAAATAGTTCCACCATTTTTTCCAGTGAAACTTTTAATGGCAGCAGATGAATTCATGTAGGTAACCGGGATTGTCTTTTGGGCAATTCCGAGTTCAGCTAATTGATTCCAGCAATCATCGACTTGATTGGCAGTTGCCATATCGGCCATGGAGCAACCTGCAGCTAGGTCAGGCAGAATCACTTTCTGATCAGCAGTAGTTAAGACATCAGCACTCTCGGCCATAAAGTGAACACCGCAGAAAATTACATACTCAGCCTCTGGATTATCGGCAGCAGCTTGCGCCAACTTAAATGAATCGCCAGTAATGTCGGCAAACTCAATAACTTCATCGCGCTGATAATGATGGCCAAGAATCATTACTTTGGATCCGAGAGCTGCTCGCGCAGCACGTGCCCGTTTAACTAAATCTGGATCACTAGCCGCTGGCAGTTCGCCGGCACAGGAGACCCCGCGTTCGCTGGTTAGATCGCGTTCGCGTCCCATCAGAAGAAGATCGGTTAAGGCCATGGCGACATTCTCTCCAATTTTTGGGCTCCTGTCGCATTTGAAGTACATCTTTGGTGCTCTCATGGCTACTATTAAGCCCTGATCATAGAATTTTTAAGGGAGAGCAATGACTACCGAAGCCGTGGATACCAAGATGACCAGTATCGCTTTGTCCGATGTAGCAGCAACCAAGGTTGCCGCTCTATTGGCTCAAGAAGGTCGCGACGATCTCTGTCTACGAGTAGCTGTTCAACCTGGTGGTTGCTCTGGCCTTAAGTACCAGTTGTATTTCGATGATCGCAACCAAGATGGCGACATCGTGCGCGAGTTCGGCACAGTTAAAGTTGTAATCGACAAGATGAGCGATCCATATCTAATGGGCGCGACCATCGATTTTGTGGACACCATTGAAAAGCAGGGTTTCACAATTGATAATCCCAATGCGCAAGGTTCATGCGCTTGTGGCGATTCGTTCAATTAATTTCTAGAACGAATTTAACTTAATGAAAATTGGTGTTGCCGGCTCTGTCGGCCTGGACCATTTGATGACCTTTCCGGGAAAATTCACCGATTCATTGGTGGCTGGTTCTCTAGAAAAAGTTTCACTCTCTTTCTTAGTAGATGGCCTGGAAGTTCGCAGAGGTGGATGTGCGGCCAACATCGTTTATGGCATGGGTGTACTTGGGCTAAATCCAGTTTTAATCGCAGCCGTTGGTAAAGATTGGGCTGATTACGATGCCTGGTTACTTCGCCATGGCGTTGACACTTCGCACGTTTTGATTTCAACAACCCAATTCACTGCACACTTTATGGTCACTACCGACACTGAGCTAAATCAGATTGCATCTTTCTTCCCAGGCGCAATGTCGGAAGCTCGAAATATCGAACTTGCGCCGATCATGGATAAAACTGGTCGCTTCGACATCGTGGTTATTTCACCCGATGATCCTGAGGCAATGTTGCGACATTCCGAAGTTTGCCGTGAGCAAGGAATAGCTTTCGCCGCAGACCCATCACAACAGATGGCCCGCATGAGCGGCGATGAAATTCGTCAGTTAATTACGGGTGCTAAGTACTTATTTTTAAACGAATACGAATTAGCACTTGCAATGCAGAAAACTGGCTGGAGTGATTCAGAAATTCTTGACCTAGTTGAATATCGTGTTGTAACACTGGGTTCAAAAGGCGCAAAAGTTGAATCAAAAAATGGTGAATTTGTGCAAGTTACTGTGCCAAAAGAAAAAGCAAAGATTGATCCGACCGGGGTGGGCGACTCATTCAGATCTGGATTTATTGCGGGCTTAGCCTGGGGCTTAAACCACGAACGCTGTGCGCAACTAGGTTCAATGATTGCAACTTATGTTATTGAAACTACTGGTACTCAGGAATATCGCTTCACGGCAGCTGAGTTTGTAGCCCGCTTTGCCGAAGCTTACGGAGATGCAGCAGCTAGCGAGATTTCTGCACAATTGAAGTAATAGCGCTAATTAGTTCGCGTACATCAGATTCTGTGACACCGTGATGCAAAGTAATTCGTAAATTGCCTTCGCTTTTTATGCCAAGAGCTGCCAATACATGGCTTGGCTGCATTTGCGCAGAAGTACAAGCAGAGCCTGAATCCAAAACCAAATTAACTTCATTTAGTTGTCTAACTAAATCTTCACCGACGCAACCATCTGCAACCAGAGCAATTGTTTGGCCGACAGTGTCGGATAGAACGCCGGCAAAGGAAATTCCGATATTCGCAGCGGTTAGTGACTCTCTAACTAATTTATTTAGTTCCTTAATGCGCAAACTTTCGGTTTCCGCTTCTTTCAACCAGGCATCAAGAGCTACTGCACTAGCCAATAGAAGTGGCAGCGAAGATGATTCTGGCGTTCTGCGAATTCCTAGATTCGGTAGCGGGTTTTTCCAAGCCGCAGAATTGCGAATTGCCAATATCCCAAGACCGGCCGGCCCTTGCCAACTTGTGGCGTCAAAGATGGCGCTATCCCATCGAGTCGGTAGGGGCAGATTCGGTGCCGCCGAATAATCAAGTGCCACAAAGGTCGGATCGATCGCAGAAATTACGGAATCAACATCCTGTGTAACGCCAGTTTCGACATTGGCACCTTGCAAAGCCAGAACGCTCTGCTGATTGTTTAGATGCAGATCACAAATTCGCCCATTTGGTCCAACCGCTAATACTTGAGTTTTACCGCCAGAATTTTCATGGGCTACCCCGACCGCAAAAACACTTCGGCGATCTATTGATGAGTGAAGCAAGGTGTGTTCAGGTTTTAATAATCCAGAAATAGCTAAATGCTGCCCAAGTCTCGGTTCACCAATGACTTCAATCTCAGTGGGACTCAGGTTTAAGTTTGTTGCGATGGATTCGATAGCTTCATTTCGCAGAATTGCGGTCCGAGCAGAGTGATCGCCAATTTTCGCAGGATCTGCCCAGCCTTGCCCAAAAGCATCATTTAAAACGGCTATTGCGGCAGGGTGGAGTGGCGACTGACTAGTGAAATTTCCTGTGACCCGAACCACGCGTCGAAGGCTACTCCTGACTGAAGCCGACGTCTAAGTGGGGGACTATCCTTACGCTATGAAATTGAATACCACGCGTCGCGGCCTTTTAATACTGGGGCCAGCCATGTTTGCCCTAACTGGATGCGCTGTAGACGCTGATTCCGGATTTAGTGGTGATGCTTCGAGTGTCAACGAGATTACTCATTCACTATGGACGTACTCATGGTTAGCCGCCGCAGTGGTTGGTGTCTTTACCGCGATCTTGATCGTGTGGCCGGCGATTTTCCATCGCGCGCCTAAGAATGGCCCAGAATTTCCAAAGCAAACGCAGTACAACATTCCAGTCGAAATTGCTTACACGTTGATTCCATTCATTATTGTGGCGGGTCTTTTTTACTTCACTGCTGTTAAACAGGATCAAATTACTAAACCACAAGAAAATGTTAAGCACGAGATTGTTGTAACTGGTTTTCAGTGGTCATGGCAATTTACTTATCTAGATGCAGGTAAAGATGTCACTTTCACTGGAACTCCAGCGAAGCCACCTGTTCTAGTAGTTCCTCAAGGGGAACGAGTTCGTTACACAATCGTGTCGAATGATGTTGTTCATGGATTCTGGATTCCGGAATTTATGATTCAGATGCAGAACTTGCCTGGAGTCACCAATCATCTGGAATTCACGGCAAACAAGCTGGGTGATTTCCCTGGTCGTTGCAACATCCTCTGTGGTCGTAACCATGCTCAAATGCTTTTCACCGTGCGAGTAGTTACTCCGGCTGAATACGAAACGTATATTGCAAATCTGAAACTTGAAACCGAGAAGGCGAGCCAAGCATGACCACATACGCTCAACGTGAAGCAACAGATGGTGTTGAGTCACCTACAGTTGCACCTACTTCTAAAGGTCGCCATTTCGTACGCTTTATAACTTCAACCGATCACAAGACGATCGGCTATCTCTACTTGATGACCTCTTTTGCCTGGTTCTTAATTGGCGGGGTATTGGCACTGATACTTCGAGCCGAACTAACTCGTCCGGGTATGCAATTCATCAGCAATGAGCAGTACAACCAAGTCTTTACAATGCACGGAACCATTATGTTGTTGATGTTTGCGACGCCACTGTTCGTCGGCTTCGCAAATGTAATTATGCCGTTGCAAATTGGCGCAGCAGATGTGGCTTTCCCGCGCTTGAATATGTTGTCTTACTGGATTTATCTATTCGGTGGCATTATGGCATTTGCCGGCTTCTTAGCTCCAGGTGGCGCAGCTTCATTTGGCTGGACTGCCTATGCGCCACTTTCTAATTCACAATATTCACCTGGCATTGGTGGCGATCTTTGGATTGTCGGTTTAGCCATTGGTGGTATCGGCACAATTCTGGGTGGCGTTAACTTCATTACAACAATCTTCACCATGCGTGCACCAGGTATGACTATGTTCCGCATGTCTATCTTTAGCTGGAACGTTTTGCTTACTTCGATTTTAGTTTTGCTTGCCTTCCCACCACTTGCAGCAGCACTGCTGGCGCTTGAATCAGATCGATTATTTGGCTCGCATATCTTTGACCCGGCCAATGGTGGTGCGATGCTCTGGCAGCATCTCTTCTGGTTCTTTGGGCACCCAGAAGTTTATATTTTGGCGCTACCGTTCTTCGGTATCGCAACTGAAATCCTGCCGGTCTTTAGCCGTAAACCAATCTTCGGTTATAAAGGTTTGATTGCGGCAACGATTGCAATCGCGGCGCTTTCAGTTTCAGTCTGGGCTCACCACATGTTTGCTAGTGGGCAAGTGCTCTTACCGTTCTTCTCGTTCATGACTTTCTTAATTGGTATTCCAACAGGCGTTAAGTTCTTTAACTGGATTGGCACTATGTGGCGTGGCCACGTTACTTTTGAAACTCCAATGCTCTGGGTAATGGGATTCTTAATTACCTTCTTATTCGGTGGAATCACCGGAATCATTTTGGCTTCTCCGCCGCTAGATTTCGCAGTATCGGCGTCCTATTTCGTAGTTGCTCACTTCCACTATGTGCTCTTTGGCACCGTGGTATTTGCGATGTTCGCAGGTTTCTATTTCTGGTGGCCAAAGATGACTGGGCGCATGCTAAATGAGCGCCTAGGCAAGATCCACTTCTGGACTCTCTTCTTCGGATTCCATTTAACATTTTTGATTCAGCACTGGCTAGGTATCAAGGGCTTCCCTCGTCGCTATGCGGATTACTTAGCTACTGATGGATTTACAACGATGAATATGATTTCAACTGTGGGATCAATCTTGTTAGCGCTCTCGATGATTCCATTTGCTATCAACATTTGGATAACTCGTAAGTCACCTATGGTTAACTGCGATGATCCTTGGGGCTATGGCTCATCACTGGAATGGGCCACATCTTGCCCACCTCCTCGCCATAACTTCTTAACGATGCCACGCATTCGTTCAGAGCGACCAGCATTTGATCTGCATCACCCACACATTAAGACTGAGGGGCACTAATTAAATGAAAGCTAATTATCGCCTCTTCGTTGGCCTGGCAATTTTTTATGCGATCACAACTTTCATATATTTTTATGTGGGTGGCGAACCGCTAGGAGTATCGTGCCTGCTGCTTAGTTCACTTCTGGCAGCAATGATTGGTTACTACGTTTGGTTTACCGACCGTCGCATTGGCGTAACACTGCCGGAAGATAATTTGCAGGGTGAGATAGCTGATTCAGCCGGTGAGCTGGGCTTCTATAGCCCACATTCTTGGTGGCCATTGCCACTTGCTGCCAGCATGTTTGTAGTTGGTCTAGGTCTGATTATCGGCTGGTGGTTAACTCTTCTAGGGATTGGCGCACTAGTTATAAGCATTATCGGTTTTGTTACCGAGTATGAAAAGCCAAGCAACGACCCAGCGCATCATTAATTAGCGCGTGCTTAAAAAGCTGGCACCTGGTCTATTCGTATTCCTCTGGAGTACCGGATTTATTGGCGTCAAATACGGCATTCCATACGCCCCGCCGTTCTATTTCATAGCTATCCGCATGGCCATCGCAGCCTGCCTGCTCTTCATCGCGATTTCATTTCTTCGAAAGAGCCAGCCAATCACGCGAGCCATCATCTGGCCATCAACTTTGATTGGTTTAACTTTGCATGGCGCCTACCTAGGTGGTTGCTTCTTTGCAGTAAGTCGGGGAATGCCAGCAGGAGTCGCGGCGCTAATCGTCAGCTTGCAGCCAGTATTGGTAAGCCTCTTTGCCGCTAAGTATCTAAATGAGCCCTTGAAAGCTCGAGCAATTTCCGGATTGACCCTAGGTTTAGTCGGACTATTTGTAGTTGTGATTCCACGCATCAATATGACTGGCGCTAATGCGATTTCTTTAGTCGCAGTTGCCGCTTCTGTAATCGGCTTATTAGGCGGAACAAGTGGAACTATCTTGCAGAAAAAATACGGGGGAGTGATTCCAACTCTGGCTGGAACTTCGATTCAGTATGCAGCCACTGCACTAGTTCTGCTAGTTCTGGCCCTACTCTTTGAAGAACCAAATATCACCTGGTCACCAGAATTTATTGGAGCCCTAACTTGGTTGGTTCTGGCACTTTCATTTGGCGCAATTCTGCTGCTCTTTTTTCTCTTATCTCAGGGTAGCGCTGCGAGCGTTTCTTCGCTTTACTATTTAGTTCCAGCGGTAACTGCGATAATCGCTTACTTCTTATTCGATGAGCACATCTCATCACTCTCGCTGATTGGAACAGCCATAACCGTTGTTGGTGTTTGGTTAGTTGTCAGCAAGCAGAAAGAAACCGCCTCTACGAATTAATTACAGGGCTAATTAGTAGAGGCGGCTACTTTCTTAACAATCTAGTGGTGTTCGATCTCTTTTAAGTCATTAGCTGTTGGCTTAGCGATACTTTCAGCATTCGCTTCACTCATACGTTTGCGTAGCTTGTTCTTCAAACCACCAGCACGGCGAACTCCACGAGTATCGACATCTTCCAAGGCAAGCGGCGGAGCTTGCTCGTGAGCCGTTAATTTCCACGCTAGTTCAGGTGAGATTGGTTCATGAACTTCAACGAACTCACCATGTGGCAGCATCAGTAAACGGCCGGTTTCGCGACCGTGTAATACCAATTCGCGATCGGCACGTTGTAGTGACAAGCAAATTCGCTTAGTTATCACGAAAGCAATTGGCGGCAATACAAAAATCGCAATACGACTAAACCACATCACTTGATTGATACTCAGGTCGAAGGTGGTCGCGATAATGTCGTTTCCGCCATTGACTAGCGCAACCAACATGAAGGTTAAGGACATGGCACCAAGAGCGGTGCGATTAGGCACGTTTCGTGGGCGATCAAGCAGGTGATGTTCACGCTTGTCGCCAGTAATCCAACTTTCAATAAATGGATAGAGCGCCATTCCAGTGAAGAGAATTCCAGGAACAATTAAGCCCGGAATTAAAATGTTCCAGGAAATTGTGTAACCAAACCAGTAAGTTTCTATTGGTGGCGACATTCGAACTAAGCCATCGAGCCAGCCCATGTACCAGTCTGGTTGCGAACCGGCAGATACTTGCCCGGGGTTATATGGTCCGTAAAGCCAGACCGGGTTAATGGAGGCAACTGCTCCTAAGAACGCAGTCACACCAAATACGATAAAGAAGAAGCCACCAGCTTTAGCCATGTAAGCAGGCATTAGCGGATAACCAACTACATTCTTTTCAGTACGGCCCGGACCAGGCCACTGAGTGTGCTTCTGGTACCAAACCAACATTAAGTGCACCGTTATAAGCGCCAAGAAGATTCCTGGCAGCAACAACACGTGAACGGTATAGATACGTGGAATAAATGCCTCGCCAGGGAAGGCTCCGCCAAAAGCGAAGTACGACAAGTAAGAACCCACCACAGGGATCGCTTGAATAATCGCCTCGGCAATTCGGATACCCGTTCCTGAAAGTAGATCATCAGGCAATGAGTAACCTAGAAAACCTTCGACAATACCAAGTGTTAATAGACCAACACCGATGATCCAGTTGAACTCACGTGGCTTACGGAAAGCGCCAGTGAAGTAGACGCGCATCAAGTGCACGACAATGGCAGCCATGAAAATAAGTGCTGACCAGTGGTGAATCTGGCGCATCAATAAACCACCACGAACTTCGAAGGAAATATGTAGGGTCGATTCATAAGCTGCCGACATATGTAAGCCTTGAAGTGGTGCATAACTGCCGTCGTAAATAACTTCACGTGCCGATGGATCAAACCAGAAAGTCAAGAAAGTGCCCGAAAGTAACAAAATGATGAACGAATACAAAGCGATTTCGCCGAGGAGGAAAGACCAATGATCGGGAAAGACTTTGGTTAAGTTCTTCTTAACCCATTTAGCCGCACCAGTGCGCTCGTCAACATAGTTAGCTACTGTGCCAGTAACTCTTTCGCGTGCCGTCATGATAAACGCCCCCAGAAACTAGGTCCGACCGGTTCGTCAAATGGTTTTTGCGCAATTAGGTAACCTTCTGAATCCACAGTAATCGCTAACTGGGGAAGTGCGCGAGCAGCGGGCCCGAAAATCACTTTTGCGGCTCGTGGTACATCGAAAGTGGATTGATGACACGGACAAAGTAGGTGCTTCGTAGTTTGCTCGTAGAGAGCAACTGCGCAACCCATATGTGAGCAAATCTTGCTGAAAGCGATGATGCCGTCATATGTCCAAGACAAACGCTCAGGACTCAACTCGAATTCTTCTGGGCGGATACGAATAAGCAGAACCGCATCCTTTGCAATATCGTCTAAGTGACGCTTCTCTTTGCCGCGTAGTTCAGGAAGAACTTGAGCAACTGCGCCTACTTCTAAATCTTCTGGACGAATCGGGCGATCACCTGGGTCGGTAACTAAACGTGAGCCAGCTTCCCAACTTGTTTTTGATAAATCATCACCAGGCAGGGGGCCTAAATCACGCAATAAAACTAGGGGAGATAAGCCGATAAGGCCCAGTGAAAGTCCCATCGAACGCTTGATTAATGAACGTCGACCAAGACCTGCAGCCCCTGCACGATCTTTAACAGTTGCCACAAGTGCATCACGATCTTCATCATCAGAACGCATTGTATGGCGCATTGCAATTACTTCTTCATCTGGCATCAGTGTCTTAGCCCAATGAATTGCGGCAGCACCAATAAAGAAAAGTGCCATCGCTAGCCCAAGACCCAAGAGGAGTTGGTGTGCGTTGGTGTTGCCTAAAACTGGAAAGAAGAAAAATACATCTTTCGGGATAAAGTAATAAGCGAAAATGAATAGCAAAGTACCGAGAGCAGAAATTAGGAAGAGAATTGCTACTTGTCGCTCAGCGCGTTTTTCAGCAACTGGATCAGTATCGGCCTTGCGATGAACGTGTGCCGGCAAACCGGGATCTTTGATTGCTTCGATTTCGTTGGACATATATTTATCTCGCCTTCGTCGCTAACCAAACCGCCACACCGATCAGCAGTCCGAGTCCTAGTGTCCATACCAATAAACCTTCAGTTACTGGGCCAACTCTGCCGAGGGCAGCTCCGCCTAACTGCGGCTCATTTTCTGCAGCTTTAATCCATTTGATAATTGAAAGTTTTTCAGCGGGGGTAATTGTTTTGTCTGCAAAGACTGGCATTGCTTGCGGACCAGTAATCATTGCTTCATAAATATGTTTAGGTTCAACACCCATTACTGATGGTGCGTACTTACCTTGAGTTAGCGCGCCACCTTGGCCCGCAAAGTTATGGCACATTGCACAGTTAGTGCGAAATAAAGTGCCACCTTCTGCAGTGTTGCCATCGCGCTCGTAGTTAAGCATTGAGTCAGTTGGAATTTCAGGGCCAGGCGCAGTTGATGCAACGTAGGCAGCAAGGGCGGCAGTCTCTTCTTCGCTATATAGAGGTGCTTTACGCATCGCTTGAGTGCTCATGTCGGCCATAGGCATTCGACCGGTACCGACTTGGAAATCTACTGACGCGGCACCAACACCAATTAGTGAGGGAGCAACTGCACCACCTTCGAGATTTAAGCCATGGCAGGACGAACAACCTTTAAGGAATATTTGTTTTCCTTCAGCAATTTGAGCAGAGCGCTGATCTACGGTCAGCGCCGGTGTATCGGTTGCACTTGCTACCGAGAAAGTTGTACCGATTGCAAACAACGCTACTACTAGCAGAAGTGGCGAAGCGAATGCGCTGCGACGGAACTTAGATATTTTTCTCATGATTCTTTTCTACTTAATTAAGTAGATCGCAGCGAAGAGTGCGATCCAGACGACATCGACGAAGTGCCAATAGTAAGAAACCACAATCGCAGTTGTAGCTTGGTTGTGATTGAAACGGCGAGCCTTTGCCACGCGGATCATCACGATTAGGAATGTAATCAATCCACCTGTTACGTGCAAACCGTGGAAACCAGTGGCAAGGTAGAAAACTGAACCGTAAGCAACTGAAGAAATCGTTAAACCTTCTTCAACCAACATCGCGTACTCGTAAACTTGTCCGCCGATAAAGAAAGCACCCATCAAGAAGGTCAGTGAGAACCATTCGCGCATTCCCCATTTATTAATCTGCCAGATTGAGCCAGTCTTACGTTCCTGGAATCGCTCAGCTGCGAAAACACCAAACTGACAAGTTACTGAAGAGAGAACTAGAACGGTGGTGTTAAGCGCGGCAAATGGAATGTTAAGAAGTTCAGTTGAGCTGAGCCAAACGCTTGGGCCTTGAACCGCGCGAGTTGTAAAATACATTGCGAAGAGAGCAGCAAAAAACATCAGCTCACTTGAAAGCCAGACAATCGTCCCTACAGCTACTAAGTTCGGACGGGTGGGCTTATGCATTCCAACAGTTGCGCTCGACATAGTCGGTATTATTCCCGAAATCCCCGCTGATAGCGCCCAGAAAAGCCTGTTTGAGGCAGTGATATTGGTCAGAAAGCATGAGTCAGGTCACAGCAGATTCGGCCATGAATTTGATTAGAATTCGAACCATGAGCAGCGCAGAAACCTCAAAGATCCGTGTAGTTATTTACTCAGATGACTCAGCGGTTCGAGCTGCCGTCATCTCGGCTCTAGGTCGCAAGATCGCTGCCGATCTACCTGCGCACGAAGTGATTGAATTTGCCACAGCCCCGGCTTTACGAGCATTTGTGGATCGCCGAGATTTAGCTGGAAATTTCAAAGCCGACCTCTTCATATTAGATGGCGAAGCAGTACCTGAAGGTGGAATGGGCGTTGCTCGTCAGTTAAAGGATGAAGTATTTAATTGTCCGCCAGTGCTTCTCATTACCGGTCGCAAGGAAGATGCTTGGTTAGCTGCTTGGTCTCGCGCAGAGTCAGTAGTGACGCACCCAATTGACCCGTTTACCTTGGCTCAATCTGCTGCCGACTTGTTGCGCAAACAAAATCTCGCAACGACGACTGTCTAATCTCAATAACTGGCCACAATTAGTAGAGACGCTAACCAACGGGTTAGATCTCAGTTCAAGTTCGGCCCAGTGGGCAATGAATGAAATCCTGCAAGGCACAACAGATATCGCCGACGTTAAGGAATTCTTGCTAGCCCTCAAAGCCAAGGGCGAGACTGCCGAAGAAGTTAACGCTTTTGTAAACGTGATGTATCAGCACAGCGCTCCGATTAATATCGCCGAACGTGCTGTAGATACTGTCGGCACAGGTGGCGATGGCTTTAACACAATTAATATCTCAACCACTGCTGCTATCGTGGCTGCAGCCGCTGGCGCAAAAGTTGTTAAGCATGGAAATCGCGCAGCTAGCTCTAAATCTGGTTCGGCCGACTTACTCGAAGCGCTTGGCGTAAACATTGAGCTAGTTGGCGATGGCGTGGAAACTGTTTTTCGCGAAGTGGGAATTGGCTTTTGTTTCGCACCAAAATTTCACCCAGCGATGCGCTTTGCAGCCCCAGCCCGAAAGGAGTTAGGCGTACCGACGGTTTTTAACATTCTCGGCCCATTGGCAAATCCGGCTAAACCAAAGGCGGCCGCGATTGGTGTCGCAAATGATCGAATGCATTTATTGATGGCGCAAGTGCTTTCGTCAAAGGGGGTAGATGGCTTTGTCTTTCGCGGTGATGATGGACTTGATGAGATTTCACTGGCTACCACGACTTCAGTTTTAACAATCGGCCATGGTGAGATTTCCTCAGATCTGATTGATCCAATCGACTTTGGAATTACGAAAGCTCCAATCACTGAGTTAGTTGGGGGAGATGCTGAGTTCAATGCACAGGTTTCACGAGCAATATTTAATGGCGAGAAAGGTGCACCTCGAGATGCCGTTGCACTAAATGCGGCTGCTGCTATTGCGGCGTATAAAGGCGAGTTTGCTAAATCGCTTGCAGAGCGAATGCGAGATGGTTATGCAGATGCAATCAAAGCAATCGATTCAGGTGCCGCAACAGCGTTGTTAACAAACTGGGTAACAGTCAGCCAACGATTAACCAAATAGTTCTTAGCTAGTTGCTTAAATACTGTCTAACTCTTTCTTTGCGCGAACATTTGATTTCTTAGTACTGAAATCTTTTAATTCTTCGAGGGTTGTTATTCCAAGACTGCCAACCCTTCCGATTAGTGAGTGCAAGACATCAACTGTCGCTAACGCGTCATCAAGGGCTCGGTGAGTAGGGCTCACACTGGTATTGAAGAAATCAGCAAGGGTGCCTAGTTTGCAATTGATTACCTCGTCTCGACTCAAAACTCGGCGAGCGAGTTTTGCAGTGTCGATTACCGTAAAATTCGGCCAGTTATAATCATTTGCGCGTGCTGCAGCCTTCAAGAAACTTAAATCAAATGGCGCGTTATGAGCCACAAATACCGTTTCAGCTTCAGGTCCTAAAAATTCCAAGAGCATCGGGAGAACTTCGGCAATGCGGGGGGATTCCGCAACCATCTCATCAGTTATCCCAGTAAGTGCGGTTATGAATGAAGGGATTGGTGCTTGCGGGTTAATGAAAGTTTGAAACTGTCCCAGCACTTCGCCACCGCGCACTTTTACTGCGCCGATCTCTGTGATATTCGCGCCTAAATGCGGCGCCCCACCGGATGTTTCGAGGTCGAGAACCACGAAGGTAGTTCGCACAAGTGGGCGACCTAAATCTTCTATAGTCGCTTGCCAAGAATTCATAGTGACTTGATCCTAAATCCTCGGCCTGACAGTGGAAAGCCGAGGTAGGTTTCGAACATGAGTGTTCATGGAGCCCCAGCTGGCCTGCTGCAAGATTTTCAAGCGCCAGGCGACAAGAAGAACGGTCACATTGGAGTTGTACTGGTACACGGTTTCACTGGGTCACCTGCTGCAATGCGACCATGGGCCGAGCATCTAAATGCGCGCGGTTACAGTGTTCGAGTTCCATTGCTGCCTGGCCATGGGACTAAACCAGAAGATCTAAATGAAGTTAAGTGGCCAGCCTGGCCCACAGCGGTCAAGAACGAGATCATTGAACTCCAGAAGCATTGCTCACAAATATTTGTAGCCGGCCTTTCAATGGGCGGGGGCACAACTTTGCTTGTCGCGAGTGAGTTAGGTGATCAGTTAAGCGGAATTATTCTGGTTAATCCGATGATTCATGTCCGCGGCATCTCACCAACTTTAGCGTTCGCTATTTCGAGAATTATTAAGTTTGGCAAGAGTGTAGGCGGTGACATAAAGCGAAAGGGAGCTACTGAATACAGTTACGACAAACTGCCTTATCGGGGAATTCATCAACTGCTAATGATGTTGAAATTAACTCGGGGGCTATTGCCATCAGTTAAGGTGCCAATGCAGTTATTTCATAGCGTGGATGATCACACATTGCCGGTTTCAAATACCGAAATAATAATGCGTGAAATAGGTTCGTCGAGTAAATCTCGTATTGAACTGCTTAACAGCTTCCATGTGGCGACTCTTGATCATGACAACGAGATGATCTTCACAAATTCGGTAACTTTCATTGAGAGCTTGAGCCATGTTGACTGAAGTTCAGAAACGTGCGCGATTTGCTGTTACAGCTACCTTCATCACTAATGGCTTAGTCGTAGGCGCTTTTGTCTCTCGAATTCCAGATATAAAGATCGCCTTAGATATTTCAAACTCAACTTTGAGTCTGTGCTTATTGGCCAGTTCGTTGGGTGTTTTTGCAGCTCTGCCCGTGGCGGGAAAACTGTGCGCTAAGTACGGCAGTTCGCCAATGGCTTTCTATGGCACCTTGGCTGTGGTTTTGGCGTGGACGCTACAGAGTTTTGCATTCTTTTCGGTTTGGGCATTCGCAATGACCGCTTTTCTGGCTGGCTATACCTTAGCTACCCAAGATGTAGCAATGAATTCACATGCAGTCACGCTTGAACATCAAAGCTCACTTCGCTTGATGAGCGTTTTTCACGGGATGTTTTCACTTGGTGGTTTATTTGGTGGAATCATCGGGGGAGTTTGCTCGCAAATTGGAGTTAGCTATCGTTTGCAAACGCTAGCGCTTTGTATCGGTATAACTGTGACGGCATTTGTTGTGCGAAATCTTTGGTTGCCCGGAGCGGTAGATATTCATGAGATAACTCCCGGGACTAAGAAGCGTCGGCCAGCGCTCATTTGGTTGTTCGGAATATTTGGATTGTGTTCAACAATCGGTGAGGGCGCTGTAGGTGATTGGGGTGGAGTACTGACCCGCGAAACCTATGAGGCAACCCCATTTGTAAGCGCTATTCCGTACATCGTCTTTTCAGCAACGATGATCATTGGTCGCTTCTCGGGCGATTTTCTAGCAACCAAATTCGGTGCAGCTAGAGTATTAGCTAGCGGGGGATTGATCGCCTCAGTAGGAATGACTACAGGGTTGCTGCTTGATTCAACTGCCGGCGTGATCTTCGGTTGGTTCTGGATGGGAACTGGCCTCTCAGTCGCCATCCCACTACTTTTTAGTGCAGTCGGCACGATGGCAAACACTCGTTTTGCTGGACAAATGCCGCCAGCGCAAGCAGTTGCCATGGTTTCTGGAATCTCTTACTTTGGTTTTATCGTCGGTCCACCGTTTATCGGTTTTATCTCAGATGCAACATCGCTGCGCGCAGCACTATTTATCCCAGCTTTATTAGCGTTAACAATAGTTGCCAGCGCTAAGTTTGCTAAGAGCGCTTAGCCGAACCTACTTGTTTGCTAGCCGTGCTTCGCGGCGAATGCGCTGCTCAGCAGGATCTGGCACTGGAACCGCTGAAATTAAGCGACGTGTGTAATCACTCTTTGGATGAAGCAAGATTTGGTCGCGATCGCCAACTTCAACAAGTTCACCATTTTGCATTACTGCGATTCGGTGAGCCAAAATGTCAACTACCGCCAAGTCGTGCGAAATGAAGAGACAAGCAAAGTTAAGTTTGCCTTGCAGCTCTTGCAGCAGATCTAAAAAGCGCGCCTGAACAGATACATCCAGTGCGGACGTTGGTTCATCAGCGATTAATAGATCAGGTGTCAGCGCAAGTGCGCGAGCGATTCCTACGCGTTGACGCTGGCCGCCAGAAAGTTCGTGTGGGTAACGATTACGGTAGCTTCGAGGAAGTTCTACTTGATCAAGTAAATCTTCAATGCGATGCGCAAGTGCTTCACCTTTAGCTTCACCTGCAAGGAAGAGAGGCTCGCCGATAGATTCACCAATCGGAAGACGCGGGTTTAGCGATGAGGCTGGATCTTGAAAGACAATGCCTGTGTGGCGGCGAATTTGTGAAAGTTCCTTGGGTTTAGCGTGGCTAATATCTTTGCCCACGATCTCAAGTTTTCCTTCTTTAATTGGAATCAAACCAATCGCAGCGCGACCGATCGTGGTTTTTCCGGAACCTGATTCACCAACCAGACCAAGGATTTCACCAGGGTAGATTTCAAGGCTGACATTCTTAGCTGCCACAAATTCAGGAATTCGGCCACGCTTCGGGTAAGCGACAGTGACATTTTCCAACTTCAGGACGGGCTGCGGCTTTACCCGCTCATTGTATGGAAGTGCGCGCCTGGCTGTTGTACCAAGCTTTGGAACTGCGGCAAGAAGTTGTTGTGTGTATGGATGTGCAGGTCGATTAAAGATTTGATCAGCTGTTCCGTGCTCAACTGTGAGGCCATCTTTCATTACCAAAATCTCATCTGCCATATCAGCAACGACGCCCATATCGTGAGTGATCAGAAGAATTGCTGAGTTCAGTCGATCTTTAAGACTGCGCATCAAATCTAGAACTTCAGCCTGAACCGTTACATCCAGAGCAGTAGTTGGCTCATCTGCGACCAGTAGCCCAGGATCACAAGCAAGGGCTTGTGCGATCATCGCACGTTGACGTTGTCCACCTGATAATTGGTGAGGGTACTTATCAATCGAAATTTCCGGATCTGGGATCTCAACCATTGTAATAAGTTCGAGGGCGCGAACTCGTGCCTCTTTAGGACCCATATCAAAGTGGGTTCTCAACGTTTCGATAATTTGGAAACCAATTGTGTAGACCGGGTTTAGAGCAGTCATTGGCTCTTGGAAAATATAGGCAACTTCTTTGCCACGGAACTTACGAAGGGTTGATCCCTTAGCACCGAGCATCTCTTGGCCTTTAACTTTAACGCTTCCGTACATGCGCGCATTGCTTGCGAGCAGACTCATTAGACCCATAGCAGTTGTTGATTTACCTGATCCAGATTCACCAACAATTGCTAGTACTTGACCTGGGTTCAACTCGAAATTCATATCAACGGCAGCTGGATACCAAGTGCCATCTACCCAAAATTCAACTGTAAAGTCTTTAACTTTTAATACTGGCTCGCTCATCGAACTACCTTTCGTGAGAGACTATTGGTATGAGTAATCCGGAGGTCTACCGTGCAAGAAGTAGTTACTTCTTCGCCGTTTCTATCTATTTTCTCGCTGCTGGCCTCACCGCGCAAAGTTTCTTTGTTGAGACCATCGACAGCTTTATTGCAACCCTGAGTTGGGCGCTGCTGATCTGCTACCTCTTTCACCTCACCTTTATCCGCCCCAAGGTGACCATCTTTGATGAAGGAATCACAATCACTAATCCATTTCGCGAGATAACGGTCGGCTGGGATCAAGTTCAGGAGATCAGCGCCAAATTCTCTATGTATGTCACTGTTGGTGGTGAGAAAGTTTACGCTTGGGCGGCTCAAGCCCCCGGTAGATATCACAGCAGAAATGTTCATGCCACCGAGGTCAAAGGACTGCAAATCCCCGACACTAATAATATGCGCGCTGGAGAATCTCCGCGAAGTCACTCTGGAATAGCTGTAGCTCTTGCGCGAATTCGACTTGGCGCCTTCGCTAAGAGCCAAACTGTCGGTGCTACTTACCGTACTGAATTCAATCGAAGCGGACTTGTTACTCTCGTAGTGCTTTTCACCGCCGCGATTCTGCTTACCTTTTTCTAAAAGTAGATCGCTGGCAATCAGTAAATTAGACATTGGCCGCCGCATTTCGAGCCTGAACTTTTGCATTCTCTTTATCTTTTTTAGTTAAGCGTCGACGTTGACGTGGGTCAAAGGCATCGCGAAGCCCATCACCAATAAAGTTAATGCAGAGAGCAATAGTAATAATTAGAAGTCCCGGCCACCAAAAAAGCCACGGGCGAGTGGTAAATGAATCTTGGAACTGGCTAATTAGCGAGCCCAGTGACACATCTGGTGCAACTACACCAAAGCCCAAGAAGGAGAGCGCAGTTTCAAGCAAAATCGCACCTGACATCAGGAGAGTAATCGAAACAATGATTACGCCCACAGCGTTTGGCAGAATGTGCTTAAAAATAATTCTTCGATTACTCGCGCCGGCAACTCGTGCTGCATCAACAAATTCAAGTTCTCGTAGTTTTAAGAACTCACCACGTACCAAGCGCGAGAGGCCAGTCCAGGCGAATAGTCCCAGATAGAACGCGAGAAAGCCCACGCCTAAGTTTCCGAAGTGATAACCCACAACAGAGCCGATAATGATTGATGGAATTGTGATGATGAAGTCAGTAAAACGCATCAAGATTGAGTCAACCCAGCCGCGGAAGTACCCAGAAATTGCACCTACAGTAATTCCAATAACGCCAGCTAGTGTGCCAATCACAAATGCCACATAAAGTGAGCGTTGCGCACCGCGCATTACCATCGCAAAATAATCATGACCAATATCGTCTTGACCAAATGGATGTAGACCTAGCCCCATTCCGGTGCCATCAATAAAGGATGGCACTGCATCTATTGTTGGGCAACCAACAATTCCTGGCGGGCAACCCTCAGTGCGAAGATCAAGAAGTTCGTCATATCCATGTTTCCACCAGCCGGGGATAGTCCATGGACCAATCTTGGTTTCAAGTGCGGTAAAGACCATGGTGATAAGAGATGCTAGTACTACAACAGAGGTCATTGCCGCTTTATGTCGCACGAAGCGACGTAAAACAATTTGGCCCTGACTTAACCCTTCAGTCTCTTTATTAAAGATGGCCTGCTCGCCTGAAAGTTCTGAGTCGACAGGAGTCTTACCTTTGCGAAAAGCCATCACTTACCTCCTGAGCCGGCGCGAATTCGTGGATCTAAAGCTGAGTAGAGCAGGTCTGCGACCAGATTCGCGGCAACTGCCAAGAAACCAGTCAAGAGGAATACACCCATAAGTAAATTAAGGTCATATGTCGTGATCGCTTGGTTAAATAGTGTGCCCATGCCGATCCAACCAAAGATGCGTTCGGTAATAATCGCACCACCGATAATTGAAACAAAGTCGACGACCATGATTGTCGTCAACGGAATCATGGTGTTGCGGAAAGCATGGCGCATGATCACAGTACGTTCGGTGAGACCCTTTGCTCGCGCAGTCCGCATGTAATCCTGATTAAGGACTTCAAGAAGTGTTCCACGAGAAAAACGAACATAGCCAGCGAATGAAATTAGTAGTAGCGCCAAGGTAGGCAAGAACATATGCACTAAAGCATCAAGCAGGCTCATCCAGAAGTTGCCTGGCTCTAGTAGAGCATTGACTTGACCGACAGTTGGAATTGGGCGGAAATAGACCGCATCCGTTTCCATATAAGGCTTCCAGGTCTGCATTAATTCATTGATTACAAGCAGTAGTCCCATGATGAAGGCGGAAATCATGGAAGTTCGGATAATTGGGCCGCGGTCTATTTTCGTAAACTTAAGTGGCACAACACCAGCAACTACGAAGAGAGAAATAATCATTAATGGATAAATAATTGCTTTGCCATCTTGGTCAAACAACCACTGCACTGGATAGTAAAGAGCAACTGCGATCGCTGCCATAGTTAGCGAAGATTTAAGCGCAACTTTATTTGTGATTCCGGTAGAGAGTTGAGTAACTCCGTAGGCAACACCGACTGATAAGAGTGCGATACCAAAGATACCAAGTGATGGATTCGCAAACCACTTAGTTGCGCTTAGGAATGAGAGGAAAGCAAAATTAATTACAAATACGCCACCAAAGATTTGTAAAACTCTGGCTCGCGTACCGCTAATGATGGCAGACCAAAAGACACCACTTGCGGCGCTCAATGCGAGCAGCCAGGAAAGAGGAATCGTGGGGTCGCCGAGGAAATTGTTAAATTGAATAGCTAGGTACTCTTTTAGGAGTACAGCAACCCAGAAAATTGGGAGTGAGAAAAGTAGGAATGAAATAAAAGTCATGGCATAGTCAAAACGTGAATATTGACGAAGCGCTGTGACGATACCGATTGTGATTCCTAGCAGAATTGCAATGATGGTGGCCGCGGTAACTAGTCGAACAGTCGCGGGTAGCGCGAGAAGAATTTCATTTATTACGGGTTGCTGTGTGCGAGTCAGACCAAAGTCAGGACTGCCAATGAAAACTCCGAGAATTCCGCGCAACCATAAAAAATAGCGAAGAGGTGGCGGCACATCTAAATTGAGATCGCGGGTCAGCGCAATAATTTGTTGCTGCGCGTTTGGTTCACGGCTTAAGCGAAGTGATTCGAGAACATCTCCGGAAATCGCAGCAAGGTTATAGAGAATAAAACTTGAGCCGAAGAGAATAACGAAGAGAACGCCAAGGCGCCTTGAAATATAAGCGAACACTCTTTCAGCCACGCCCTTCTAAACTACGATAAGAAACTTCAGTTCTGGCCGTTGTTGACCTCGGAACTATATCTGAAAATCACAGAAATTAATGAAAGAGTGGTACCTAGATTGCTCTAGATACCACTCTTTCTCTACTAATTTACAACAACTAACTCACAGAGTGAGAACTAGTTCTTGAAGTACCAATCCCACAGATTCCAAACTAGGTTTGGAGAGAGTGGTGATGGTGCGACGCCCATTAACTTAGCGCTAACACCGTTAGCTGATGGGTGCTGGAATACCGGAAGCGTTACCGCATCCTTAATTAGCTCCTGATCAACCTGGAGGTACTTAGCTGTAATTTGCGCGGCTGTTAGTGGTGATGCACCTAGCTCCTTGTAGAGCTTATCGATGGTGGCATTTGAGTAACCCTGAAGGTTAGTTTGGGTCTCATATGTTCCAACGTTTCCGGACTGCAGAATTGCGCTCTTTACCCAAGCAAAGAATGCTACGTCGAACTTTGGATCTTCAAGGAATGAAGACCAACCATTTGTTGGAGTTACATCAACATCAAAGCCAGCCTTTGCCCATTCTGCCTTGGCAAGCGCTGCCTGTGAGACACGACGGGTGTTGCTTGGCGCACCGAAGAGAAGCTTGATCTTTACTGATCCGCTTCCAGCAGCAGCATCTGGGTAGTGCTTCTTCACTAACGCAAGTGCAGCTGCGGTACGTGATGCTTGTGTGCCTTCTGTGTACTTAGAGCTGCCATTCTTGGCTACAAGCTCTTTGTAATTTGGCTCTGCATTAAAGGACATCAATGAGTTCATCAACTGTGCAGTTGGGTTGATTGGCTTAATGATCTTCTCAATGATTTCGGCACGTGGGTATGAAAGTAGGAAGGCGGTACGTAGATCCTTAGCCTTCTGTGACATTCCCGCAAATGGACCGGTGTATGGAGCTTGAGTTCCATAAGCAGGACCGACACGAAGGTCTAGGTGCTCATAAACCGCTTGATCTCCACCAATGATCTTAACTGCTGGTGCCATTGCCTTAAGTTGTGCAACGGCATCTGCAGTTGGCTGACCGGCGTATACATCGATTTCGCCGTTCTTAAGTGCCTGTGAAGCTGCTGTTCCGTCGCCAATAACCTTAAAGACTACGGTTTTTAGCGCCTTAACTGCAGGTCCTGAGTTGTACTTAGGGTTACGAACCATTGTTACTGCGCCATTAGGCACAGCAGACTTGATCATAAATGGACCATTACCAACAAGAAGAAGTGGATTCGTTGATGAATCGATCTTGTTGATGTTGTAATCCTTTGACCAAACTGCACCGATCTTCTTTAGTGCGGCTGTGTCATATGACTGGAAAGCCTTGTAGAAACGCTCTTTTGCAGCCATGTTCTCAGCAGCAGTTCCGAGCTTTGTCTTTCCTTCTAGTGCCATTAGAACCAGTGTGTGAACTGCTGATGGACCAGGTGAAAGTAGACGCCAATCTGGCACCTTTGCACTGTATTCAATAGTTACTGACATCTTGTCCTTTGACAAGATTGGTAGACCAACTACGAATTGCTCGTAGAGTCCGCCGTAACCAAGTGAATTAAATGCTGGTGTTACATCTGCATCTGCAGGATCGCCAAGACCGGCGATCGCTGAGTATGCATCTGAAGCAGTGACGTGTGAAAGTAGTAGATCGATACCGTTGATAGGTGTTCCATCTGACCAAACACGACCCTTGTTCACTGTGTACTGAACCTTGTATGGCTTCTGGCTTACAACCTTGTAAGTACCAAAGGCTGTGTTATCAACCAGTGATGCCTTGTTGTTGTAATAAGTGAAGCCCATACTTGAAAGGTAAGCAACATCTGTATTGAATGTGAGGTTCATGTTTGAAACGCTTGGATTGATACCAGTTAGCGCGTTACTTTGAACGATTGAAACTGTTGTCTTAGGGGCTGCATTAGCTGGGCTAAGCAGACCGACAGCAAGACCAGCCGTAGCGGCAACAGCAATAGCTGTGGTCGCGAGACGGTTTAACTTCATTTTTCCTCCTAGAGCATAAGTAAAGTGGTTGTGAAGAGTCGACATACGTCACAGCCACCTTAAGGTGGGGAAAGTCTGCCTTAGAGAAGGAAATAAGGCAATGCTGATTAGTAACAATTTGGACACGAATGAGCCTAGTTACTGCAAGATCAGGGTGATTTAGGAGTGCGAAACTGAAGACCTGGCCCGTTCGATCTTGGCCTCG
Source organism: Candidatus Planktophila sp. (assembly GCA_964201645.1). Taxonomy (GTDB): domain Bacteria; phylum Actinomycetota; class Actinomycetes; order Nanopelagicales; family Nanopelagicaceae; genus Planktophila. The sequence goes on along the minus strand of CAXNEB010000005.1, from coordinate 5,136 downwards.
GTTAGGACCCGAATGGCGTAGAGAAAGAGGCCAAATCCGAGGGCGGAGGCGGTGAAATAGAGATATCTGAAGGCCATTTCGCGACCTAGGCCGGACTGTAGAACGCTGACCAGGGTGCCGCCGAGCAAGGTTCCGATCGGAATGGTCCCCCAAGCAAAGAATCGATAAACGCTATTGACGCGGCCAAGCAAATTTGAAGGGATCAAACTTTGGCGCAGTGAAACGGTGACAACGTTCCATAAGACTGCGGTGAATGTTTCAAGGGCAACAAATAGCCAAACCAGGTACCACTTTGATGACAAGCCTATCAGGAGAGCCATCAGGGGCATAGTAAATAACGCCAATGCCAATGAGCGACCTCGGCCAATTTTATCGGAAACCTTAGGGCCAAGCAGGCCACCGATGATTCCACCAACTGCAGCAGCAGTTCCGAGAAGAGCAAAAATGAAAACTGTTGTTTGCAAAACTTCTTGAGCAAAGAGAATAAAAATTGCACCCGTCAAGCCAGCGATTCCGTTAATGAGCCCCAAGATAATTGCCATGGGTCTAAGCAACTCGTGCCGCCACAACCAAGCAAACCCTTCCTTGATCTCAGCCCGGAAATTTATTGGTCCGCTCTTGTGCTCAGGTTGAAAACTTTTCACGGTGGGTTTCATGGTCGCGATCAAGGCTGCCGCAATAAAGAAAGTTGCAGCATCGATTATGAATGGAAGGAAGATTGCGACTGAAATAATCAGACTGCCAAGTGGGGGACCGATAAATGAATTGGTCAAAGATTCGGCGGACCACATGCGACCGTTGGCTTTTTCCAGATGCTTATCTTCAACCACCGATGGCATCAAAGTCTGGGCAGTGTTATCTCGTAATACTTCAGCTAATCCAAATAAAAATGCCGTAATTAGAATTACGAAATATAGGGTGTAGTTAGTTTGCAAATTCTTGATTGATGTCAACTCATCTAGCGAAGGAAGCGAATCGCGTTCAAGGTAAACAAATGCACCGACTACCAGGGTTAAAAGCCCTCTGCAGAAATCCATCGCCACAATTATTCGTTTACGATTAAAGCGATCGGTAATAACACCAGCAAAGAGGGTAAAAACTAACCACGGAAGGCGCGATACAACGACAGATAATGCAATTAGAAAAGGCGAGCGGGTTACAGCTGATGCCAGCCATGGGTAAGCCACTGCGACAATGCCGTCGCCAAGGTTGGATATGCCAGTTGCGCTCCAAAGTTTCCAATAAGAGGCACCCAATTTATCTCGGGTTTTGGTGGCTTTCATCGCATATTCCTTTGTTCATCTGCTGAACTAATTCCTACTTGGTGAATATACTTCACGACTTAAGCATTCAATAGATATGTTGACCAACTATTAACAGAATGTAAATCTCGCTAAGGGAGAGAGCTAATGAGCACGAATCCATTTCTAACCAAATCAACTCTGGCTTACGAGCTACCACCTTTTGAGCAGATCCAAGAGTCTCATTATCTAGAGGCTGTTTATGCAGGCATGAGTGAGCAATTAGCAGAGATCGACGCGATCTTGGCCAACGCAGAGGTTACTTTTGAAAATACCGTCGAAGCTATGGAGCGCAGTGGTGCAGTCCTTAATCGCGTGCTTCATGTTTTTTACAACAAATCTTCCAGTGACACCAATGACCAAATCGATGCGATCGAAGCTGAGATAGCTCCGAAATTAGCGGCACACTCAGATGCGATCCAACTTAATCCACAACTATTTGCCAGGATTAAGAGCCTTCGCGAAAATGCTTCTGATCTAAATGAGGAGCAGGTTTGGTTAGTCGAACGCTACTTCAGAGATTTCTCTCAAGCCGGAGCTGAATTAAGTGAAGCAAAGCGCGAACGAGTGAAGCAGATCAATGAGGAGCTTTCTTCACTTCAAACTCAGTTCGGCAAGAAGTTACTTGCCGATACCAACGATCTTGCAGTTGTTGTCGATAGCGAGATTGAACTAGATGGGCTGACTCCGAATCAGATCGCTGCCTGCAAAGCGGCGGCTGAGTCGCGCGGATTGCCAGATAAATGGTTAATCACGATGATGAATTTCACTGGTCATCCACTGTTGGGCGCTCTGAAGAATCGCGAGCTGCGAGAAAGAGTTATGCAGAACTCACTACTTAAGGGCGATCGCAACAACGAGAATGATACGAAAGAGGTTTTGCTAAACACGGTTAAGTTGAGAACCGAGAGAGCTAAGTTATTCGGCGTAAAAACACATGCAGAATTTGTCCTTCAAGAGCAGACAGCTGCGAATCCAGCGAATGTCCATTCCATGTTAAAGAAGCTAGCGCCAGCGGCAGTAAAGAATGCTCAACGTGAAGGTCAGGACATTCAGCAGATTATTTCGCGTGAAGAAACTCATGAACTAGCCAGTTGGGATTGGGATTTCTATACCGAGAAAGTTCGAATTGAAAAGTATTCACTCGATACCTCTGCGATGAAGCCTTACTTTGAACTAGAGAGCGTCTTAAGAAACGGTGTCTTCTTTGCGGCACAAAAACTTTACGGCCTAACATTTACAGAGCGCCCAGATTTGGTTGCCTACCATCCAGAAGCGAGAGTCTTTGAAGTATTCAATGAGGACGGCTCAGCGGTGGGTCTGTACATCGGCGATTTCTACACTCGAGATTCCAAGCGTGGCGGAGCCTGGATGAACTCATTAGTTAGACAGAGCAGATTGCTCGATCAAAAGCCTGTTGTTGTGAACAACATGAACATCTCAAAGCCACCTCAGGGCGAGGTGACCCTGCTTTCTTATGACGAGACCACAACTCTCTTTCATGAGTTTGGACATGCAATTCACGGCCTGCTTTCTGATGTTACATATCCACGAGTATCGGGAACAGCAGTACAAAGAGACTTCGTGGAGTTCCCATCACAAGTGAATGAAATGTGGATCCTCTGGCCTGAAGTTCTTGATAACTACGCAATTCATCACCAGACAGGCGAGCGCCTCCCACAAGAGTGGGTAGATAAGTTGCATGAATCTTCAACCTTTAATGAAGGGCATGCAACCACTAGCTATTTGGCTGCCACAATCCTGGACTTAGCGTGGCATTCACTTGAAGACACTTCGAAAGTTACCGACGTTGCGGAATTTGAGGCGAGCGCCATTTCGGAATATGGATTGCATTACGCACCCATTCCAACGAGATATCGCTCGACCTATTTCTCACATATTTTCGCAGGTGGGTATTCAGCGGGTTACTACGGCTATATCTGGAGCGAAGTTCTCGATGCAGATACCGTCGAATGGTTTAAGGACAATGGTGGCTTAACTCGGAAGAACGGTGACCATTTCCGAAACACATTGATGAGTCGCGGTGGATCCATCGATTCTATGCAGATGTTCCGAAATTTCCGCGGCCGTGATGCTCAAATTGAACCTCTGCTAAGGCGCAGAGGTTTAACTCAGCAAGCCTGAATCAGTTCTGAAATCTAATGAAACCTGTTCTTGATCGCGAATAGGAAAGGATTCCTTCTTCGATGAGTTTTACCGAGACAGCTTTGCTCGCGATTGCGAACCAAGCGCTTGAGTCTTACCCACTTCATATCAAGGAATTGGCTTTGATCAACAATGAGTACAACGCGACCTTCAAAGTTACGACGAAGGACGGTACTCACTACTCGCTACGAGTAAATGTAAATTCACCGAGATCTATCGAAAATCTCAAAGCTGAAATTGCGTGGGTAAATTTCCTGCGTGACGACGCAAGAGTGAAGGTTCCGCACCCAATCTCAACTACTGAAGATCGATACTTCGTAACAGTTGATAACGCGTTGGGAAATGGTGAGTTTAAGTGTGTTCTTTATTCTTGGTTAAAGGGCGAAGAACTTGCAGATGACCCAACTCCTCATCAGATCTGGTCGCTAGGCGCGGCGATGGCAACTCTGCATCTGAGTTCGAAGGATTTTAAACTTCCAGCAGGCGCTGGACTTCCTTCTTTTAAAGACCCAATGTGGGAGACCGAAGATTTCCTGCTAAGTGAAAAAAGTGTGCTCGATCACGAAGCAAAGGCTTTGATAGCGCAGGCGTTTGAAGTTATAAAGTCAGAGATTAATGTGCTTTATCGTCAGAACACACCGCAGATCATTCATGCCGATCTACACGGATGGAATGTCATGTGGGACGACAACCAGATAGCAGTTTTCGATTTTGATGATTGCGGTATCGGTTTGCCGATTCAGGATTTAGCAACTGCTATCTATTACCTCGATACACCAGAGCAAGATGCTGCCCTTAAAGAGGGATATTCCTCGGTTGCCCCGCTACCTGTGTATTCCGAAAGCCAGATGCAGATGTTTATGATTCAAAGACGCATTATTTTGCTTAACTATTTGTATGAAACTTCAAATGAAGAACATCGCGCCATGATTCCGGAATACCTGGAAGAGTCGTTACGCCGAATTCAAAAGTTTCTGCAACTTTAACTAGAACGTGGACGATACTGGGATCGAACCAGTGACCCCTTCCATGTCAAGGAAGTGCGCTACCGCTGCGCCAATCGTCCGTAGGTGCTGCGAACTATACAACAGAGAGATTTAGATGTGTAGTGAGAACCTAGCGTGCGTAGTCATCAGAGACCCGTTCGATGTCATCTTCGCCAAAGTAGGTTCCAGTTTGAACTTCGATGAAAATCAGATCTCCGGTTCCAGAATTTCCAATTCTGTGTAATTGTCCGAGAGCGACATCAACTGTTTCTCCAGCATGTTTTTTAAACTCAACACCTTCAAGTGTTACATCGGCGACTCCAGAAACTATGAACCAATGCTCGCTGCGCTTCTGATGTTTTTGATATGACAGACGCGAACCTGGTTTGACCCAAATGCATTTAACTTTATGCATAGAGGTCTCTTGTAAAATTTCGTAATGGCCCCAAGGTCGAACTGAATCATCGCTCATGATTAAATCGTATTTGAAAACGAAAAGAGATGTGTGCGAGTTGCGTAAAGAAAATTATTGCTTGGAGGTGGAAACGGGATTTGAACCCGTGTAGAGGGATTTGCAGTCCCTTGCCTCGCCTCTCGGCCATTCCACCATGAAAATACGGCCCCCTGTGAAAGGCAGGTGGCCGTATATCCGAGCGGACGACGGGGTTCGAACCCGCGACCTG
>CAXNEB010000004.1:0-57010 GCA_964201645.1 Candidatus Planktophila sp. | reverse complement strand
GCCTTCACATATCCCGGCTGGTCCATGGTAATCGGTGGCGCATTCTTAGGTTTTGTCGGCGGTGCAGTTCAAGTTTTCTATTGGGAAGTAATGGAAGCTGTTCGCCCTAAAGGTTCAGCAACTTCTTACATGGGTTTACTTTGGAGCGTTCAAGGCTCAGTAATGGCGATGGGCGCTGCACTTGGTGGATGGCTCTGCGAAACAATTGGTGCGCAATTCACCCTATCGATTACATCTGTTTGTATCGCACTCGGTTACATCTTCTTGCTGATTGGAAAGAACCGACTAATCGCCGCAGATCGAATTCCAACAGATGAAGAAGACCTGCTTGCTATGGAAGATAACTCACCAACTACTAAGTAGTGACTATCTAGAGAGTAGCTAGTGAGTCACTTCTTCTTGTATCCCGCAGGGCAAACAGGTTTAACAGCGGTTACCTTTTTGGTTTGCTTTCCTTTTACGCAGGTAATCGTGGTCTTTTTATCTACCTTTACTGCTAATTCTAGTTTAACCAGTCTTTCTTCGTCACGTGCTAAATCTTGTGCCCAGATTGTCAAATCTCGGGCCCAGATTGCTTTTGTTCTCTCGAAAGTAAAAGCGGATAGGTCATTCTCAAACCCACTGCAATTCCGACTTGAATCAATAAAAATGTTGGGGTCAAGATTGCGGTCCTTAAAATAAGAGCCAACCTTTGAGGGATACAATTTTTTTAACTGGTTGAATCTCTCAGACAATTTTTCAACTTCAATATTGTGCTGGAGGCAATCTTGCTTATGTTGGGCAAGTGCATCTTGCTTAGCTTTAACTTCTAAATCGGCTTTGGCCTTGTTTTCTGCGGTCAGGACAGGATTTTCAAACTCTGACAAAGTACTCTGAAATGCTACATCGGTGTTTGCGGCTACTGCCCCACCAGTACTTGGGGGGGTACTTCGGCACGTTGTTGTTTTTCCAATCGTTGAGCAAGAAGTTGACCATCCACGACCCGAGTACTCAAAACCCTTAGTGTAAAAGCGTGAATAGGATCCGTGGAAAAAAAATATTAACCCCTCTTTTTGATAAATCTGTTCTAAGCTTTTTCCTGAAATCGAGATATCTATAACAATGTCACCGCTGACACGTGAGAATTTTTGCTCTGTTTGCAAATTAGTCAACTTATCAAAGCTGCATTTCTTGAGGTAATTTCCTGCCGGTGAGCAACTAGAAGTAAATACTCTGACAAAGGAATTCTCTGTTTTTATTTCTTGAAAGTATTCCGAGGAAGTACCTGCCCAAAATGGATAATTTGAGTGCAGATACTCATCACCAATCCATTGTAATGCGAAGCTATCGTAAAGACTCTTCCAGACCGAGACTTGGGAATTGCCTAAAAGAGAACCGTAGCTCGGTTTGGAAACCGGACCTGTATAAACCCAATCAATACAATTGGCATTCGGTATAACTAATTGATAAATAAATTTTCCATCTGTGACACCTTGTAAGGTGTATTTTCCCGAAGGAATAAAATCTCCGCCTGTCGATGGGTTCCATGTTCCTTCATTTTGACCGCTGGCCAAGAGGCTAGTGCATTCATCCGAATATGTACCCTTTAGTTTTGCAAACCAGTCCGACCAAAGATTCTTTAAACTATAGTCTCCCCGTAGAACGTAAGTATTTTTTCCTTTTGGCTCATCACGAATCAGCTCCACTTCAACCTTAATCCCACCCAGAATGTCCAAACCTTTTTTATCAATATCTTTATTTGAGAGACTTTCAAGAGATATCTGGTTCGCTTGTATCCGTGAACTAATAATCACAGAGTCGTTCAAGCGCTCAAAATTGAAATTCGTTGGAATGGATTCAGAAAAAGGATAACGTTCAAGAACCGCTTTAGAATTCCCGATTCCTGTAATACATTTCTCGGGGTCTCTCAATTTCCAAAAGATTTTGTATACCAATTCTTTTGAGTTTGTTGACTCCCAGATATCAGGTGATTCGAGGATGTAGTCTGGCTGAGAAGAGCACCGCGTATCGAAAGCATTTGAAATTGGTACCATTAAACTTTGTGCACAAATCAGCACGGAGACAAGCAATAAGCGCTTCACGATGAAACTTTAGCCGACTTCGCTACTTACTACGGGAAAACGCCTGGACTAAAGTTCACCTTTAGGACATTTTTATTGCGCGATGACTTGCCAAGCCTGTGTAATCAGGCCCACGAAGGCTCGAGCCTGAACAATACTTTGCTTCGCGACTCTAAATCAGTGTGCGGCTTCGTCCCAACTCTTACCCACGCCCACGTTTACATCAAGCGGTGCTTTGAGTGGATAAGCGCCACCCATCTCTTTGCGAACCAATTCAGTTAGTTGATCTAACTCACCCTTGGCAACTTCAAAGATCAATTCATCATGCACCTGTAGAAGCATGCGAGATTGCAGTTTTGCTTTAACCATCGCGGCATCAACATTGAGCATTGCTTGTTTAATGATGTCGGCTGCGGAACCTTGAATCGGCGAATTCAAAGCTGCGCGCTCTGCGATCTCACGACGCATGCGATTGTCATGAGTTAGGTCAGGCAGATAGCGACGGCGGCCCATAACGGTTTCGGTGTAACCAACTTTGCGCGCTTCTTCAACCACATTCTTTAAGTAATCGCGAATTCCGCCAAAGCGCTGGAAGTAGCGATCCATTAAGTCAGTTGCTTCGGGTGGTGAAATGGATAACTGCATCGATAGACCGAAGGATGAAAGTCCATATGCCAAGCCGTAAGACATGGCTTTAATCTGTCGGCGCATCTCGGCATCTACATCTTTTGCTTTAACACCAAATACTTCGGCGGCGACTGTGGCATGTAAGTCTTCGCCACTTTCGAATGCTGCGAGTAGAGCAACGTCGTTAGATAGGTGCGCCATAATACGCATTTCAATTTGGCTGTAATCAGCAGTAAGTAAGGTCTCATAATCTTTGCCTGCAACAAAAGCAGCGCGGATCTTGCGACCTTCTTCAGTGCGAACTGGAATGTTCTGCAAGTTAGGGCCAGTTGAGGAAAGTCGGCCAGTTGCAGCAACCGTCTGCTGGAAGTGAGTATGAATGCGGCCGTCTTCGGCAATCTCGTTTAGAAGTCCTTCAACTGTGGTCTTTAACTTATTCGTTTCGCGAATTCGAAGTAGTGATTGCAAAAGTGGGTGCTTAGTTTTTTCAAAGAGCCATTCAAGGGATTCGGCATCTGTTGTAAAGCCAGTCTTAATTTTCTTAGTCTTAGGCAGCTTTAATTCATCGAATAAGACAACCTGCAGTTGCTTTGGAGATGCCACATTGAACTCATGCCCGGCAGCCTCATGAGCGGCTTTACTTTCGCGGGCAACTTCGCCTTCAAAGAATTCTTTTAACTCAGTTAGCTCTTTTTGATCTACGCAAATACCTGAGCTCTCAAGGCGTGCCAGCAAGTTGGCGATAGGTATCTCAAGTTCAACAAATAACTTAGTAAGTGATCTGGAGTCGAGTTCTTTTTGCAGCGAGTCACGAAGCGTGAATAGAGCAGCTGGGTTTACTTCAGTTGAGCCACTTCCCCATCGTTCAAGTAGCGAAGCAATATCTTGATTACGCACGCCAGGATTAACTAAATAGGCTGCGATTTCGGTATCAAAAATCAGACCCGCTACTGGATAGGCGCGAGCAATGGCTTTGGCATCATGCATGATTTTAGGAATCGAGGCATCAGCTAACCATGGGCCAAAATCATCGCCACTAACAGTAAAGGTTTCACCGCCGGCAAGTGCAACCGAGTGACTAACTACGGCACCATCTTTAATTTCAACCGTTAAAGCTATTTCACTCTTTGCGGCAGTAATCTTCTTGGTCGCATCAGCTGCGGTTATCTCTTTAGCAATCTCAAAGAGAGCTAACGGTTCTTCGACTTTCTTGGCACTCTTTGAATTTAGAAGTGGGCCTAAACGATCCTTTAGCGTGCGAAATTCAAGGGTGGCAAATAGTGGCGCAATCTTGCTTTCTTCGATTGGTTGCCAAGCTAAATCTTTAAGTGAAAGTTCAATTGGTACATCATGAATTAGCTGCGTCAGCTCGCGGTTCTTCGCAATCGAATCTAGATTTGCGCGAAGTGATTCGCCGGCTTTGCCTGGAACTTGATCGGCTTTTTCCAGCAAATCTTTTAGTGAGCCATATTCAATAATCCACTTGGCGGCGGTTTTCTCACCGACGCCTGGAACTGAAGGCAAGTTATCGCTGGGGTCGCCACGCAAGGCGGCAAAATCTGGATACTGCGCAGGCGTCAACATGTACTTCTCTTCAACGGCAGCTGGAGTCATGCGCGCCATTTCGCTAACTCCACGCTTAGGGTAAAGCACTGTGGTTTTCTCGTTAACTAACTGAAAGCTATCTCGGTCGCCCGTACAGATTGCTACTTCAAAACCATCGGCTTCGGCCTGCTTAGCAATAGTTGCGATTATGTCATCGGCTTCAAAACCTTCGCGTTCGAACTGGGTGATTCCGAATGACTCAACGAGCTCGTGTAGATAAGACATCTGCGAACGAAACTCATCAGGGGTTTTTGCGCGGTTCGCTTTATATTCTGGAAAAATCTCAGTGCGGAAAGTCTTACGAGATACATCGAAGGCCACCGCGATATGTGTGGGCTTTTCTTCTTTAAGCAATGAAATCAGCATGGTGGCAAAGCCATAGATTGCATTGGTGTGCTGGCCGCTTGCGGTAGTGAAGTTCTCAGCTGGTAGCGCGAAGAAAGCGCGATAAGCCATCGAGTGGCCATCGATAAGCAAAAGGCGCTTTGTCATGCGCTCATCTTAGGTTGATAGCGTTAGACTCACCGACTATGACGCAGAACGAATCTTTCGATTATTTAGCAGCTATCCGTGCTCGAGGTACTGGCGAACTTGATAGCAAAATGGGTATTGAAATCATTGAGGCATCCCCTCAACGATTAGTGGGCACAATGCCAGTTGTAGGTAATCGCCAGCCAATGGGGTTATTACATGGTGGCGCTAATGTGGTTTTGGCGGAGAGCTTAGGTTCTGTTGGATCGCTAATTCATGCCGGTCCCGGACGTAAAGTTGTAGGTATCGATATCAATGCAACTCATCACAAGTCGGCAACAGAAGGCATTGTGACCGGCGTTGCAACTGCGATTACTTTAGGCAAAACTCTCTGCGTTTGGGACATAGTAATTACAAATGAAGCAGGCGAGCGCACTTGCACTGCGCGAATTACTTGTTTGATTTTAGCTAAGCGCGACTAAGTATTGAAAAACTGGTTAGTGAGCGCCAGTACCGAGGTAAGCCTCGCGTACTGCTGGATCATTAAGTAGATCTGAAGCTTTAGCTTCCTTAACAATATTTCCAGTTTCCAAAATGTATGCACGATGCGCGCGTTGTAACGCTTGCTGAGCATTCTGCTCAACTAGCAAAATAGTCACACCAGTCTTATTGATTTCTGTAATGATACGGAAAATATTGGCAATCATCTGAGGCGCAAGACCCATTGAAGGCTCATCAAGTAGCAATACCTTTGGGCGCGTCATTAGTGCGCGACCAATTGCCAGCATCTGCTGCTCGCCACCAGAAAGAGTTCCGCCAGCCTGGCTAACGCGCTCTTTCAGACGTGGGAATAAGTGGTAAACCTTTTCAAGATCTTCTTGCATTTCAGCTTTGCGATTCTTGCGGTGGAATTTACCCATTTCAAGGTTTTCTAGAACTGTCATGCCTGGGAAAATTCCGCGGCCTTCAGGAGCTTGTGAGATACCCAGATCTACGCGCTCATGCGCTGGGACCTTAGAAATATCTTTGCCATCGAAGATGATCTGACCGGTTGTCACCGGACGCAAACCTGAGATGGTCTTTAGCATCGTGGTCTTACCAGCACCGTTAGCACCGATCAAAGTTACGATTTCGCCTTCATTTACGACAACTGAAACACCTTTAATTGCTTCAATCTTGCCGTAGTGAACGTGCAGATCTTTAATTTCAAGACGCATCTGCTGGTACTCCTAAATATGCTTCGATAACACGTGGATCGTTTTGCACAACAGATGGAATGTCATCTGCAATCTTGGTACCGAAATCGAGAACAACTACACGATCTGAGATTCCCATAATCAGTGACATGTCGTGCTCAATTAATAGAACTGTGTAACCAGCATCGCGCACCTTTTTGATGGTTGCTGCGAGTTCAACTTTTTCAGCCGGGTTAAAACCAGCAGCTGGCTCATCTAGCAGAAGCAACTTTGGTGAAGTTCCGAGTGCTCGAGCAATCTCGAGACGACGCTGAACACCGTAAGGCAAGTTCTTAGCTAGACGATCTGAATACTCATCGATTCCGATGAAGCGCAAAATTTCCATTGCACGTTCACGGTTTTCGCTCTCTTCGCGACGGGCACGAGGCAAACCGAAGAGCGCTCCGACTACTCCACTCTTCTTATGAACATCGGTGGCAGTGATGACGTTTTCAAGCGCCGTCATATCGCCCCATAGGCGAATGTTCTGAAACGTACGAGCTACACCTAGTGCGGTTACTTGATAACGCTTTTGGTTACCAAGTGAGGTGCCATCGAAATTTACGATGCCACTAGTCTGCTTGTAAACACCAGTGATTACATTAAAGACAGTTGTCTTACCGGCGCCATTAGGGCCGATAAGTGCCAAGATTTCGCCCTCTTTAACTTCTAGGTTTACGCCATTTAGCGCAGTTACGCCGCCAAACTTCATGGTGACGTTATCTAGCGATAATAGTGTTTTTCCGTTGCTAGGCATTATGCGTTCGCCTCTCTCTTAACAATAGCTTTCTCGCGCTTCTTACGTGGCAAGAGACCATCTGGGCGGAAGTTCATCACGATTACTAGAACTAATCCGAATACTAGAAGTCGAGCATCTGAGATAAATCGGATTCGATCAGGTAAGTAACCCAAGATTGTTGCGCCAACTACTACGCCCCAAATGTTTCCGATTCCACCGAATACAACGCATGCGAGAATCAAAATCGAAACGTTTAAGGTAAACATTTCTGGTGCGATGTAAAGATTCTTTGACGCGTAAAGAACACCAGCTGCGCCACCTACGGCAGCACCTAAGGTGAATGACCAAATCTTATATTTGAGGGTATGCACGCCCATAAGTTCAGCAGCATCTTCATCTTGGCGAATAGCTTCCCACGCACGACCTGGGCGACGGACTGTTAGGCGGCGGATCATCCAGATCGTTAGCAGGATCATCACCAATACAACCCAGAAGAAAACTTTCTGGTCTTCTAGTTCGAATTTCAACGGCCCGATATCTGGCGGCATCGGAACATTTGCGATTCCGTTAGGGCCCTTTGACCAAGTCGAATTGAGCAAGACTAAACGAACAATTTCGCCGAAACCTAAAGTTACGATCGCTAAATAGTCACCACGAAGTCGAAGTGTTGGTATGCCAAGAAGAACGCCCGCGATCATCGCAAGAATGATTCCAATCGGCATTACTTCCCAAGTATTTAACGAAGTTGTTGTACCTAAAATTGCCATTGTGTAAGCGCCAATTGCAAAGAAAGCTACATAGCCAAGGTCGAGCATGCCGGACTTACCGACCACAATGTTTAAGCCAAGTGACATAAGAACGAACATGCCCACTGGATAAACAAGTACCGCATCGTAAGAAGCAATTGGTGTAGCTAAAAAGCTGGCACCCATAAATGGCAGGAGTGCAACTAATGCGATGGAAGTTAAAGCAATTGCTACTCGCTTAGGGCGATTAGCGTTCTCCCAAAGATTGGCGCCGAAGTCACGTAGATTCCAGTAATTACGTATTTTCATAATTATGCCCTCGTCGTCTGAACGGCTTCGCCAAACAAACCATTTGGCTTAAAGAGAAGTACCAGCACAAGCACGATGAAAACGGTAACTGCTTTCCATTGAGTGCCGAGGACCGCGGAAGCGTAAACCTCAAGCAAGCCAAGGAAAATTCCCCCATAGAAAGCACCTCTGATGTTGCCGATACCACCAAGTACAGCTGCGGTAAATGCAGCCATACCCATCGTGAAACCAATATTAAATTTAGTGTATTCAAATACTGTGATGTAGAAGAATCCTGCAGCACCTGTTGCTAGACCGCCGACTAAGAAGGTTGTTGTAATAACTCGGTTTAGATTAACACCCATTAACTTCGCCGCATCTTCGTTCATGGAAACCGCGCGAATTGCTTTACCCATGCGAGATAACTGCACGAAACGCTCAAGCAAGAAATAGATGAGCGCTGCAGCAAAAATCGTCACAACGGTATCTAGGCGAATATTGGCGCCCCATACTTCGCCCAAAATTATTTTCTCAAGTACTCGCGGTGAACCCACGGGGCGGGAATCTGTCAGCAATCGCATTAACTCTGACAACACAATTGAAATTCCGATCGCTGAGATCAAAGTAGCTAATCGGTTTGTGCCTTTTGCGCGTAAGCGGCGGTAAGCGACATATTCCACAAAGATTGCAGTTAATCCAGCAACAGCCATCGACATTAGTAGCTGGGTAATTAGAACTAGTGCCAATTTAGGACCGGTTGCCGGGGCTGATGTTTGGGTGTAACCGAAAAGATCACGCGAAGTGATGATGGTTCCGAATGTTCCCCACATGAAGATTTCGGAGTTCGCAAAGTTAATCATGCGAAGCACGCCGTAAACCATGGTGTAACCAAGGGAGACCAAAACATAGATAAAGCCCAAAGCAACGCCGGCAATCGTTAAAGACCAGAACTGGTCTATCAGTACTGAAAACATGAATCTCCTCTTACCCGCAAAACCGCGTTGGGCAAAGATAGTCGAAAAATCAAAGAAATGGGTGCTCTACCCCTCTTTTGGAGAGACAGAGCACCCAATTCCTTAGGCTTTATATGGCTTTATTAATTACTTAATAATACCTGTATTAACAAGTACGCCATTCTTAGTGGTGAAACCAGCAAAGAGTCCGTATGAAATGTCGCCATTTGCAGAGAACTTGATGGTGTTACCAGTGACGCTCTTGCCGTTGTAGGCCTTAACCCAAGCAAGCATCTTCGCACGTGTTGTGTTGCCCTTTAAGATTCCTTGAAGAAGGATGTTGGCAGCATCTAGTGATTCAACTGAGTAAACACCAGATGAAACGCCCATTTTCTTCTTGTAATCAGCTTCTAGCTTTGCGCTAACGCCAGCTAGGCCGCCTACACCAGTAACACGTGAACCTTCAGCAGATGCTCCCGCAAGCTTTGGGAACTCCTGGTTGAAGACTCCGTCGCCGCCAGCGAAGATCGCCTTTGAACCTGAGTCACGTAGTTGCTTGATGAATACAGCTGCTTGGCTGTAGTAGCCGGTGTAGATAACTACATCAGCCTTTGAAGTTGCGATCTTTGCGATTGTTGGTGAGAAGTCAGTAGTTGTATTTGGGACTGAGTCAGTTCCAACAACAGTTGCTCCAGCAACCTTCTTAAGACCTGATGTTACGTAACCAGCTAGTGGTACAGCGTATGAAGATTGGTCATCAAAGATGAAAACCTTGGCATTTGATACGCCAGCTGTTGCGTACTTAGCTAGTGCTGGACCCTGTAGATCGTCCTTACCAACTACGCGGTGGAATACTGGACCACCGAAGTCAGGTGAAGCTGAATCTGTTATAGATACGCGAGTTGCTGATGGAGAGATCATTACTAATCCGCCAGCCTTATAGAAAGGTAGTGATGCGATTGTTGCGCCTGAGTATGCAGGTCCAACTAGGCCAAGAATCTTCTTATCCTTACCGATTCCTGGAGCAACTGTTCCAGCTACTGCTGGGTCGCCTTGATCGTCAACTGAAACTAGCTTTACGTTGTACTTTGCTTTGTGCTTTGCATTGAAAAGCTTGATTGCATACTTAACTGCATTCTGCTCATCAGTACCAGTTGATGCTTCGCCACCAGATAGTGGACCCTGGTATGCAATGTAAACAGTCTTTGGTGCTGCGTTTGCTGAAGTCTGTGCTGCTGCAACTCCAAATACGAGTGCTGCTGCTGAAACAACGGCAAGTGAACGCTGGATCTTCTGGTTCATTTATTGCCTTTCCTGTTCTTGTGTCCCGGGACAGGGAGGGGTTGAGCGTAACGGGAGGGGTGAGGTTTGGACAAGCCCAGACAGCTCAAATCTCGATATTTTTACGCTTGTTAAATTACATCTATGTAACATTTCGGGCGAACTCCCAATTGGCTTCGCTTCTAATTGCGAAGTCCTTGCACCTTACTTATCGGGAACGGCTGAAGGCGAAATAACCGCTTCGGCGACTTCTTTCATGGTGATTCGGCGATCCATAGCCGCTCGTTGAATCCAAGAAAACGCTTCGGGTTCAGTGAGGTTTAACGCCTTCATCAAAATACCCTTAGCGCGATCAATTACTTTGCGAGTCTCTAGTCGATCATGAAGATCTGCAACTTCATCGGCGAGTGAGCGCATTTGATTATGACGACTGATCGCAATTTCAATTGCTGGAACTAAATCAGAGATCGTAAATGGTTTAACTACATATGCCATAACGCCAGCATCGCGCGCACGATCAACTAACTCTCGCTGACTAAATGCAGTCAACATTAGAACTGGTGCGATCGTGATGATTTTTTCAGCGGCCGAAATACCATCAAGGACTGGCATCTGCACATCTAGGATCGCTAGATCTGGTTTATGTTCATTAGCTAATGCGATTGCTTCTTCACCGTTAGTCGCTTGGGCAATAACTTCATAGCCAGCTTCGGTGAGCATCTCAACTAAGTCCATACGAATTAAAGTTTCGTCTTCGGCAACCAAAATGCGAGTGGCAGGTGAAGTAGAGCTCTTGCTACCGCTCTGTGAATTCATGTGCCTCGAGTCGGATTCGAACCGACACTATGCAGTGTTTGAGACTGCCCTCTCTACCGTTGGAGTACCGAGGCTAGAACGGTAATTGTAGCGGTAAGAAAATTGGCTACGAAACGCAGTTAGTTAGCGATACGCAGGCGCAGCGCCGGAAATGGCATCACCAATTCGGTGCACGCGCATCGCATTTGTTGATCCTGGAATTCCGGGAGGTGAGCCAGCAACGATCATTACATTCTCGCCCACTACCCCACGGCCACTTTCGACTAGCAAGGTATCTACTTGCTTAACCATCTCATCAGTGTGGCTAACCATTGGCATGATCATTGACTCGATGCCCCAAGAGAGCGCTAATTGATTAAAGGTTGCCGGATCTGGCGTAAGTGCCAAGATTGGGATCGGTGAGCGAAGCCGAGACATACGACGAGCTGAGTCACCGCTCTTGGTGAATGCGACCAAGAATTTGGCATCGACAATCTTGCCAACTTCAACGGCAGCCTTAGTAATAGCGCCACCTTTTGTTTTTGGCTGAGTGCGCATCGGACGAATTCGGTCCATCATGTCTTGCTCTGTTTTAACAATTATGCGAGACATAACCTGTACTGCTTCTATCGCAAAAGCACCCACACTAGTTTCGCCAGAGAGCATCAGCGCATCAGCGCCATCTAGAACCGCATTTGCGCAGTCAGTTGCTTCGGCGCGAGTTGGCGTTGAATTCGTAATCATTGAATCAAGCATCTGTGTTGCCACGATTACTGGTTTAGCTGCTTCGCGAGCAAGTTCGATACAGCGCTTTTGCACTAGTGGTACATCTTCAATTGGTAGCTCGACTCCGAGATCGCCACGAGCAACCATGATGCCATCGAAAGCATCAACAATTTCTTGCAAGTTTTCAACTGCTTGTGGCTTTTCAATCTTGGCAATAACTGGGCGACGAATTCCAACTTCATCCATGATTATGTGAACATCTTTGATGTCAGCCGCACTACGAACGAATGAGAGCGCTATAAAATCTGCACCTGCTGCTAAGCCCCAACGAAGATCTTCTTTATCTTTTTCAGATAGCGCTGGAACGGAAACTGCGACACCTGGCAAGTTAATACCTTTGTTATTACTAACTGTGCCTGGCTCAATAACTTTAGTTACAACATCGTTGCCTTTAACTTCAACAACTTCGACAGTTACTTTTCCATCATCAATCAAAATTCGATCGCCTGGCTTGCAATCACCAGGTAGGCCTTTATAAGTGGTTCCGACGCGCTCTTTGGTGCCTTCAACTTCATCAGCGGTGATGGTGAAAATATCTCCGCGAGCCAAGTCGTGTGGACCATTTGCAAAACGAGCCAAGCGAATTTTGGGACCTTGCAAGTCGACCAAAATAGCAATTGGCTGGTTTGTTTCGGCAGCAACTGAGCGAACTAAATCAAGGCGACTCTGATGTTCGTCGTATCCCCCGTGAGACAGGTTTAGCCGAGCCATGTTCATGCCAGCTGCAATCAGCTCATGAACCTTCTCGGAAGATTCAACAGCTGGACCCATCGTGCATACAATTTTGGCGCGGCGCATATATATAGCCTATCTAGTTAGTTTCTAATTGAGGTCTAATTGATTTTTAATTAGACCATCATTGGGCGAGCGGTAGGAAGTATCGGTGATGGCAATTGCGTGTCACCAGTTAGGTACTTATCTACCTCAGCCGCTGCGCTGCGGCCTTCTGCGATCGCCCAAACAATGAGCGATTGTCCACGACCGGCGTCGCCGGCCACAAAAATTCCATCCTGGCTGCTTTGGTAATCCAAGCCGCGCTTGATATTTCCACGTTCATCGAGCTCAACTTCGAGCTGGTCGATCAGCGCGGTTTTTTCTGGTCCAGTAAATCCCATTGCTAAGAAAACAAAATCAGCCGGCAATTCTTTTTCAGTTCCCGCAACTGGTTCGAATTTGCCATTTTCAAATTTAGTTTCGACAATTTTAAGCGCTCGCAAATTACCATTTCCATCGCCTAAGAATTCTTCGGTGCTAACGGCAAACATACGATTATCTAACTCTTCGTGAGCACTCGATACGCGATAGATCATTGGATATGTCGGCCAAGGCTGCCCGGCTGGACGTTCTTCGGTTGGACGCGGCATGATCTCAAGTTGAGTAACACTTGCTGCGCCTTGACAAACCGAGGTTCCTAGGCAGTCAGCACCGGTGTCGCCGCCGCCAAGAATTACTACATGCTTACCTGACACATTAATTTCTGGGGTCTCAGTTTCACCTAAGCCCTGACGATTGCCCCAAGGTAAAAATTCCATCGCTTGATATACACCTTTAAGGTCTCGGCCAGGAACGTTGATATCTCGCCACTGTGTTGCGCCAACTGCTAAAACAATTGCATCATATTTAGTGCGTAACTGTGATCCAGTAAGTTCTACGCCAACGTTAACGCCTGGGCGAAAACGAGTTCCCTCTTTGGTCATCTGATCTAAACGACGATCGAGAATTGCTTTCTCCATTTTAAACTCTGGAATTCCGTAGCGAAGCAATCCGCCAATTTTATCGGCGCGGTCATAAACGGCGACTGTGTGACCCGCTCTAGTTAATTGCTGCGCTGCTGCCAAACCTGCCGGGCCGGAACCAATTACAGCAACTGTTTTGCCAGTTAGTCGGTCAGCAATTAATGGTTCGACATTGCCATCTTTAAAAGCTTCTTCGATTGTGCGTAGCTCAATTTGCTTGATAGTTACGGCAGTCTTGTTGATTGCTACAACGCAAGCAGTTTCGCAAGGTGCTGGGCATAGACGACCAGTGAATTCAGGGAAGTTATTTGTTGCGTGCAAACGATCGATTGCCTCGTTCTTATCTCCGCGCCAAATTAAGTCATTCCACTCTGGAATTAAATTGCCAAGTGGGCAACCTGAATGGCAGAACGGAATTCCGCAATCCATACAGCGGCCAGCTTGTTTCTGTAGATCTGGGAAAGCTTGCTCTTCGTAGACTTCTTTCCAGTCTTTAATGCGCACATCGACCGGGCGACGAGTAGGTAACGCGCGATCAGTGGTTAAGAATCCTTTTGGATCAGCCATTTACTGCTACCTCCATTACGACTTGATCAACTGGCAAACCTTCGCGAGTGGCTCGCTCGATTGCGGCAAGCACGCGGGCATAGTCACGTGGCATTACTAGAGTGAAACGAGTAATCGCTGCTGACCAATTAGCTAATAGTCCAGCGGCAATTTCAGAACCAGTTTCAACTTGGAAATCAGAAACTAAGGATTTCAAAATTTCTTTCTGATCTTCTGGTACCGCCATCAAATCAACCATCTCAGTATTCACATTGGCGCTATCAATATCGAGCATGAATGCACGTCCACCAGACATACCAGCTGCAAAGTTACGACCAGTTGCACCAAGAACCACAACCGTTCCGCCAGTCATGTATTCGCAACCATGATCGCCAATACCTTCAACGATTGCGATTGCGCCGGAATTACGAACGCAGAACCGCTCGCCCACCTTGCCGCGCACATAAATCTTGCCTGAGGTAGCGCCATAACCAATTACGTTTCCAGCAATTACGTTGGCCTCTGACTTAAAGGTAGCTTTTTCATCAGGGCGAACCACAACAGTGCCACCAGAAATGCCTTTTGCAACATAGTCGTTGGAATCACCATAAAGACGAATCTTCAGACCACTTGGAATAAATGCACCGAGTGATTGACCAGCAGAACCATGCAGAGTCACATCGATGGTTCCTGCAGGCAAACCGTTACCGCCGTAACGACGAGTTATTTCGGCACCCAACATAGTTCCGACGGTGCGGTTTACATTTCGAACTGGCAAATCAATTTTTACGGCCTCGCCCTTAGTAAGTGCAGCATCAGCTAATTGAATTAACTTGTTATCTAGAGCTGCAGCTAAGCCATGATCTTGCGTTGAAGTGTTGTGAAGTGGGCTTTCAACATCTGGTCGCACCAAGAGAGGCGCTAAATCTAGCCCGGCTGCTTTCCAGTGATTAACCGCATCACGGGTATCAAGGGACTCAACATGACCGACTGCTTCAAGCAATGTGCGATATCCAAGTTGGGCTAACAGTGCGCGAACTTCTTCGGCAATGTATTCAAAGAAAGTTTCGACGAATTCTGGCTTGCCGCTAAAGTTTTTACGCAGTTCTGGATTTTGAGTAGCAACACCAACTGGGCAGGTATCAAGATGGCAGACGCGCATCATAATGCAACCTGAAACAACCAGTGGAGCTGTAGCAAAACCAAATTCTTCAGCGCCCAGTAGCGCGGCAATAACGACATCGCGACCAGTCTTTAACTGTCCATCTGCCTGAACCACAATGCGATCACGCAAATTGTTAAGCAACAGGGTCTGTTGAGTTTCAGCTAATCCGAGTTCCCAAGGCGCACCAGCATGCTTAAGCGAAGTAAGTGGTGAAGCGCCTGTGCCACCATCGTGGCCAGAAATAAGTACAACGTCTGCATGTGCTTTGGAAACACCCGCAGCAACAGTGCCCACACCTACCTCGGCTACTAACTTAACGTGAACGCGCGCGTTCTTATTTGCATTCTTTAGATCGTGGATTAGCTGAGCTAAATCTTCGATTGAATAAATATCGTGATGTGGTGGTGGTGAAATCAAGCCAACACCTGGGGTTGAATAGCGAATCTTGGCAATCCACGGATAAACCTTGTTGCCGGGCAATTGACCGCCTTCACCTGGCTTGGCACCCTGTGCGATTTTGATCTGAATGTCATCGGCGTTAACTAAGTAATCTGACGTAACACCGAAACGACCTGATGCAACCTGCTTGATGGCAGATCGCTTCGAGTCACCATTTGTTTCCTTGATATAGCGAGCCGGATCTTCGCCGCCTTCGCCAGTATTTGATTTAGCACCTAATCGGTTCATTGCAATAGCTAAGGTCTCGTGTGCCTCTTGCGAAATCGAGCCAAGTGACATTGCCCCAGTTGAGAAACGCTTTACGATTTCCGAAACCGGTTCAACTTCATCAATTGAAATTGGTTCGCGCACACCGTCGGCAAATTTAAAGAGGCCACGAAGCGTCATCAAACGTTGGCTTTGCTCATCAACCCGGTTGGTGTAACGCTGGAAAATATCAAAACGCTTATTGCGAGTTGAATGCTGCAATGCAAAAACAGTTTCTGGATCGAACAAGTGTGGTTCGCCATCGCGGCGCCACTGGTATTCGCCACCAGTTGGCAAGCGCTTGGCACCAGGAACTTCTCCCCCAGGTGGATATGCAATGTGATGACGCGCAATTGTTTCTTGCGCGATGATGTCTAAACTAATTCCGCCTAAGCGAGAAGTGGTTCCAACAAAGAATTCATCAACAACTTCTTGTCTGATGCCGATAGCTTCGAAGACTTGAGCGCCGGTATATGAAGCAATCGTTGAAATACCCATCTTGGACATAACTTTGAGCACGCCTTTACCTAACGCCTTAATCAAGTTACGCACGGCTTTTTCAGGGGCGATGCCAGTTATTACGCCTTGGCGAACTAAATCTTCGGCAGATTCCATCGCAAGGTAAGGATTTACTGCAGCAGCGCCGTAACCGATTAGCAGAGCCACATGGTGCACTTCGCGTACATCGCCGGCTTCAACAACTAATCCAACTTGGGTTCGCTTCTTCTCGCGAATTAAATGGTGATGAACTGCAGATGTCAGTAATAAGGATGGAATAGGCGCATCTTCAGCATCGCCATCGCGATCAGAGAGCACAATTAAGTGTGCACCATCATCGATGGCTTTCGAAACTTCGCGCTTGATCTCATCGAGTCGCTTGCGCAGTGCTTGACCATCGCCATTGACTGGAAATAGTCCGCGAACGACGTAGGCGGCAAGCTCTGGATATTCATCATCGGCATTAACGTGAATGATCTTGGCTAGCTCGTCATTATCAATTACTGGAAATGCTAATGAAATTTGTCGGCAAGAGGCTGGGCCTGGATCTAGCAAGTTATGTTCTGGGCCAATTGAGCCACCAAGTGAAGTAACTAGCTCTTCGCGAATCGCATCAAGTGGTGGGTTAGTAACTTGGGCAAAGAGTTGTGAGAAATAATCAAAGAGCAAACGTGGTTTGGCAGAGATTGCCGCAATTGGTGTATCGGTGCCCATTGAACCTAGAGGCTCAGCACCATTGCGCGCCATTGGCGTGATCAAGATCTTTAGCTCTTCTTCGGTATAACCAAAGGCACGTTGGCGACGAACAACAGATGAGTGTGGGTAAACAATGTGTTCGCGTGAAGGCAAATCAGCTAACTTAACGATGCCATCTTGTAACCACTGGCCATAAGGTTCGGCATCTGCCAGTGAATCTTTAATTTCATCATCTTCAATAATGCGACCAGCAGCAATATCAACTAAGAACATTTTGCCTGGTTGTAGGCGCCCCTTGCGGACAATTTCCTCAGGTGCGAAATCTAGAACGCCAACTTCACTTGCTAATACAACAAGGCCATCTTTAGTAACCCAGTAACGAGATGGTCGCAAACCATTGCGATCAAGAACTGCGCCAACTTGGTTTCCATCAGTGAAAGTTACGCAAGCAGGACCGTCCCAAGGTTCCATAAGAGAGGCATGGAAAGCGTAGAAATCACGGCGCTTTTGCGACATCGATGCATGATTTTCCCAAGCCTCGGGAATCATCATCAAAACTGAATGTGGTAACGAACGCCCACCTAAATAAAGTAATTCAAGCACTTCATCAAAGGACGCTGAATCTGAACCTGACATCTCGACGATTGGAAATAACCGCTTGAAATCACCAGGAATTACATCAGATTCAAGCAGTGATTCGCGAGCACGCATCCAGTTACGGTTGCCTTTAACGGTATTGATTTCGCCGTTATGCGCGATGAAGCGATACGGGTGCGCCAGTGGCCAAGATGGGAAAGTATTTGTAGAAAAGCGAGAGTGAACAAGTGCCAGAGGTGATTTAACTCGAGCATCACTTAGATCTGGGAAGAATTCTTCAAGCTGCCCGGTTGTAAGCATGCCTTTGTAAACAATGGTCTGAGCTGAAAGCGATGGGAAATATACATCTAGCGAATGTTCAACTCGCTTGCGTAAACAAAAAGCTAAGCGATCTAGCGCGATACCGGATTCACCGTTGGCGCCAGCAATAAATAATTGTTCAAACTTTGGCATTACACCAAGGGCGGTTTTACCTAGAGATGATGAATTAATTGGCAGTTCGCGCCAACCTAAAACGACTAATCCTTCTTCAGCTGCAATCGCTGCAATTTCATTTTGGAAATCAAAACTTTGGCCAACAAATGCGATTCCGGTTGCATAACTTCCGGCCGCTGGTAACTTAAATCCAGCAACAGCTTGATAAAACTCATCAGGTACGCGAATTAAAATTCCAGCACCATCGCCGCTATCTGGTTCAGCACCTGAAGCTCCGCGATGCTCCAGATTACGAAGTGCGGTTAACGCTTGAGCGACAATTTCGTGTGTGGCAATTTTATTTAGAGTAGCAACCATTGCAACGCCGCATGCATCATGCTCGTTTGCTGGGTCATAAAGACCTTGTGCTGGTGGAAACTCTCTTGGGATTGCCATTAGGTTGTCGCCAGATCCTTTGCTACTAGTTGTCTTGTGCCGCTTAATTCACGGGACAACTTTGGCCCTGGTCGTACTGTTTCTCGCTCTTCGAGAAGAGTAAGGGTAGCAATCTAGCCCCCGAAAAGGTAAGCCTGTTCCGAATTAAAGCAAGGGAAATGATGTGATCTACGTCGGCAGAGTTCGCCCTAGACGCTGTATTACTGGCTAGTTAGATTCCACTTAGATGAGCAAAATGGCCAATACCGGCAGTAATTGCCATACCTAAGCAGCCGCCAATCATCACGCGCACGGTTGGTTTCATAACAGCTGCCCCAGATGTGCGAGCACTAATTAGACCAGTCGCGAAAAGTCCGACTAGCGTGAAAGTAACGATGCTCACCGCTACTGCCCCAGCAGTTGGTGCAAATGCTCCAGCAAAAGGAATTAGTCCGCCCATTGTGAAACTGAGCGCCGAGGCAACTGCTGCTTGAACTGGGCGCGCCTTAGTACTTTCGAATTGACCTAGCTCATCACGTAGATGTGCTTCAAGCGGATCTTTGGCATGCATCTGCTCGACAACTTCGCGCGCTAATTCGCGGGTTAGGCCTCGGTTAACATAAATCTCAACGAGTTCAAGAAATTCACCCTCTGGGTCAACTGCCAAATGTTCAATCTCAAGCAAGCGATCAGACTCTTCGACATCGTTCTGTGCGCGAACTGAAACATATTCACCGACAGCCATGGACATAGCTCCTGCTGAAATTCCAGCGATGCCAGCTGTGATTAAGAAACTATCGCTAACACGAGCTGCCGCTAAGCCAATCATGAGAGATGCAGTTGAAACCAAACCATCGTTTGCACCAAGTACGGCGGCGCGCAACCAGCCAGCACGATGAGAACGGTGCTGTAAGTTTCTTTGGTAAACATCCTTTAACGCCATATTTGGATACTACCCGATCTGATCTGATTTAGGCTTTGCGAAACGAAATGCCGCGATGCACGCTAGTACTCCAACGACTAGTGCCGTCCATAAATTAACCCGTAACCCTAAGACTGTGTTTGCATCATCAATGCGTAGCGATTCGATGGCGAATCTGCCTACGCAATAAAGTGCTACATAGATCGCAAAGCCTTGACCGGCTCTTAGTTTTGACGTTAGCCAAATCAATAGCGCTGCAACTAATAAGCACCAAATCGCTTCATAGAGAAAAGTTGGATGAAAAGTTTCATATTTCAGATATCCGATAGGTCTTTTAGAAAGTGGAATCTCAAGTGACCAAGGCCCGGAAAATGGACGGCCAAAAAGTTCACCATTAAACCAATTTCCGATTCGCCCAATTGCTTGCGCAATCAGAATTCCAGGCGCTAGGGCATCTAGAAATAACCGAAAACTTGGTAACTCTAAACCTTTGGCACGCTTGCGATAACCAAACCAAGCAGCGAGTGCGCCTAATGAGATGGCGCCCCAAATACCGAGGCCGCCTTCATAGATCTTGAGTGCATCAAAGGGATTTCCATTTTCGCCAAAGTATGGCGCAGGTGAGGAAATAACATGATAGATCCGCCCACCGATGATTCCGGCTGGAACTGCGTAAATCGCTACGTCGGCAACTACTCCGATTGATTGCTCGCTGTTATTTGCAAATGCGCGGTATCGCTTATTGCCTAACCAGATCGCAACAGCAACGCCAATAATTATGCATAACGCATAGTAATGAACAGTAAGCGGCCCAATTCCGATCGCCGAATTACTTGGCGTAGGAATTGAGGAGAGCATTAATTAGCCTGCGATTGCTTTAGCAAATGCCTCAGCATTGAAGTATTCAGTATTACGGTCAAGCTCTTTACCGTTTACAAATACCGTTGGGGTCGAATTAACGTTTGCTTTTGCCCCAGCTTCGGCAACATTTCTAACCCAGTCAGAATATCCACCATTATCAACACAAGTTGCGAACTCAGGTGAAGTAATTCCGATTGCAGCACCAATGCTCTTTAAGAATGTGGCATCAATTGCACCCGCATTTTCAGCCGGTTGATTTGCGTAGAAAGCTTTATGGAAAGCTAAGAATTTATCTTGATCGGCTGCACATGCTGATGCGTTAGCGGCCAAAATTGATTCAGTTCCGAGGAACGAAAGAACGTGATAAACGACTTTAGCTTTCTTCTCTTCAATGGCTTTTTCCAAAGTCATACCGTTGATGGCTTCAAAGCGAGCGCAAACTGGGCATTGGAAATCTTCGTAGATATCAATCGTTGGCACATTTGGAACATCTGCGTTAAATACGATTCCATAACCATCGGCTTTAGATACGCTCGAAGGAATTGCAGCGGTTTCAGATCCTTTTGACCCGAAGTATGAGAAGGCAGCTCCAACAACTACAACCAAGGCAACCATTGCGATTACCAAATTGCGAGTGAACTTATCTCCACCAGATGAACTAGTTGCCATTTTCTTGCACTCCTTCAGTTTTCGTTAATTTTTCTAATGCAAACCGTGTCACAGGGTAGCGAACTAAATATAAAGCCAACAATGCCAAGCCAGAATCCCGCAGAATTTCGCTCAAATACTTAGTTTCGCCTGGGTCAACTGTGCCGCCACCACCGAAACAGCCACAATCGATAGATAGGCCACGGGCCCAGGCCTGAGAAATTGCTGCGATAAACAGAACCATCAAGACGCCACCTGCGATTGCCGAAAATCTGACGGCGATTCCTAGAACCAAAAGGACTCCGAGACCAACTTCGGCCCAAGGCAAAGCAATTCCGAGGACGTTGGCTAACCAGATCGGAAGCACTTCATATGCGCGCACTGACATCTGTGATTTTGCGGGAGTGAAAATTTTTAGCCACCCAGCTGCGAAAAGTACGCCGCCTAAAACTAAGCGAGATAACAATCCAAACCAAGATCCGTACTTACTGCTGGCAAACTTTTCAATAAAGTTAAGAATCATCTTCCCTCGCGAACGCCTTTAGCGAGTTCGCTGGCTAAGCGCGCCACTGCAGTTAGTGCGCTTTCTTCATCGGGTGCATCCTGAATTGCCTTAATAAAAGCTGATCCGACAATTACGCCATCGGCAAATGCGGCAACTTCTTTAGCTTGCTCGCGATTGGAAACACCTAGACCCACACTGATTGGCTTATCGCTAACTTTGCGCAAGCGAGCTACTAGTTCGCCGGCTCCACTTGAAATACCAGAACGAGCACCCGTCACACCCATCAAGCTAGCTGCGTAAATAAACCCACCGCATTGATCAGTTACTTTAACTAATCGCTCTGCCTTAGTACTTGGCGCTACAACATAAATTGGATTTATCGAACTGGTATCTACTGCCACGCGCCACTCATCAGATTCTTCGATGGTTAGATCTGGCGTAATAACTCCAGAACCGCCATTGTCAGCAATTGATTGGGCAAACTTTGCTGCGCCATATCTTTCAATTGGATTCCAGTACGTCATTACAACGGCTGCAACACCTTGATCAGTTGCATGCTTAAGTGCTGCAAAAACTTCAGTTGCGCCGGTGCCATTTTCTAGCGCTTGCGTTGCAGCTGCTTGAATGGTTGGACCATCCATCACTGGATCGCTATATGGGTAGCCAATTTCAATCGCATCTACCCCAGCTTTGGCTAGGGTTTCAATTACTTTGTGGCAACCTGCTTGAGAAGGAAACCCGGCTGGAATATAGGCAATTAACGCTGCGCGATTCTCGGCGCGAGTCTTAACAAATAGCTGATCAAGCGCCGTATTGGTGCTCACTAAAGCGGAATTCCAAAATAGTTAGCCGCAGTCTGCACATCTTTGTCACCACGACCAGAAAGATTTATCAAAAGCGTTGCATCAGGCCCAAGTTCATTTCCGACTTGTAGCGCACCTGCTAACGCATGCGCCGTTTCAATTGCCGGAATAATTCCCTCAGTTTGGCAAAGTAGCGCGAACGCCGCCATTGCATGCGCATCAGTGATCGCGCGATACTCCGCACGACCAATGTCATGAAGATAAGCGTGTTCTGGACCAACACCTGGGTAATCCAGGCCAGCTGAAATTGAATGTGACTCAACTGTTTGGCCATTTTCATCTTGCAAAACGTATGAGCGAGTGCCGTGAAGAACTCCTCGAGTTCCGCCCGTAATTGTTGCGGCATGGCGACCAGTTTCAACACCATCACCACCTGCTTCAAGTCCGATCAAACGCACATCTTTATCTTTAATAAAGTCATGGAAGATTCCGATTGCATTTGAACCGCCACCAACACAAGCTAAAACTGCATCAGGAAGTTTTCCGGTTAATTCAATTACTTGAGCGCGGGCTTCTTCGCCAATAATTTTATGGAAATCGCGCACCATGGTTGGAAATGGATGCGGTCCAGCAACAGTGCCCAATAGGTAATGAGTATTTTCAACATTGGTAACCCAATCGCGCATGGCTTCATTGATGGCATCTTTTAAAGTTCGCGAACCTGAAGTCACTGGAACTACTTGAGCGCCTAACAATTTCATACGTGCCACATTCAGCGACTGACGCTTGGTATCTTCTTCGCCCATGTAAACAACGCACTCAAGGCCCATTAACGCTGCCGCAGTTGCAGATGCGACGCCATGTTGGCCAGCGCCAGTCTCGGCAATGATGCGAGTCTTGCCCATACGCTTAGTTAGAAGTGCTTGTCCTAAAACATTATTAATCTTATGGCTACCTGTGTGATTTAAATCTTCGCGCTTTAGAATAATGCGTGCACCACCGGCGTGCTCGGCAAATCGCTTTGCCTCTGTAATGATGCTTGGTCGACCGCTATACGTGCGATGGAGTTCGGCTAACTCGGCCTGAAAGATTGGATCCTTAAGTGCTGAGGCATGTGCCGCTTCTAGTTCTTCAAGGGCACCGATCAAAGCTTCGGGCACAAAGCGGCCACCGTAGGGACCAAAATGGCCCAGACCATCGATTACTAACTTTGAATCCAACATGGGTAAATCCTACCTTTGGCCCAACAGTTCGCGCATTGCCAATTTCGGATCCCCCGCCTTAACCAAGGCTTCGCCGACCAAAATCGCGTTAGCGCCATATTTTTGGGCAAATTCGACATCACTGCGGTGAGAAATTCCCGATTCAGCAACTCGGATTAATTCAGCCGGAATCCCGGGCAAAAGTTCGGCAAATGCTTTCGAATCAACTTCCAGTGTCTTGAGATTACGAGAGTTAATTCCGATTAATTCAGGTTTAATTTCAAGAGCTCGCTCTAACTCGTTGTTGGTATGCACTTCAACAAGTGCTCGCATTCCTAACTCACTTGTTAAAGCCGCAAATTCATTTAACTGGCCGTCACTTAGGCCAGCCACAATCAGTAGTACTAGATCGGCACCATGTGCTCTAGCTTCGAAGAATTGATATTCATCAACCATAAAATCTTTTCGCAAAATTGGTACCGACACTCGCTTACGAACCGCATCAAGATCAGCCAACGAACCGCTAAATCTACGCCGTTCGGTTAGAACGCTGATCGCACTTGCACCAGCTTCTTGGTATTGCTCAGCCAACGCTGCTGGATCTGCAATAGTTGCTAAAGCACCTTTACTTGGTGAGGAACGCTTAACTTCGGCGATCACGGCCATCTCCTGTGCGCGCATAATTGGTAAGCAATCAATTACTGGTGCTGCCCCATAAGCTGCAGCTTCAATTTCACTCCACGGAATTTTTCGATCGGCTAAATCTTCTTTTACGCCGGCAATTATTTCATCGAGAACGCTCATCGTTCAGACACACTATCTTGAGTTGGGTCTATCCCCTGGTCTTGCGCATTCCAATCAGAAATCTTGTGTGGTTTGCGTTCATATCTGGCAGATAGTTTTAGCGAACGACTTAAAAGCAAAGTGATTGCAACCACGACAATTGCTGAAATCAATATCTCAACTGCGTTATTCATTTACTAACCAAATCATTGGCCGCTCTAATTGCACCCAGTACGGCTGCTGCCTTGTTATGGCACTCTTGATTTTCTGATTCCGCATCTGAATCAGCGACGACACCAGCACCTGCTTGAACATAAGCTTTGCCATTTTTAATCAACGCAGTTCGAATTGCAATGCAAGTATCGATATTTCCGGTGAAATCTATATAACCAATTGCGCCACCATAAAGTCCGCGCCTGGTTGGTTCTAGCTCTTCAATAATTTCCATCGCCCGTGGTTTCGGAGCACCAGATAACGTGCCAGCCGGGAAAGTTGCAAAGAGAGCGTCGACCGGCAGTGCATCACTTGCCAATTTTCCAATCACTGTTGAAACAATATGCATGACATGCGAATAGCGTTCGATGTGCATGAATTCGACAACTTCAACACTGCCCGCCGCACATATACGGCCCAGATCATTGCGCCCTAGGTCAACCAACATTAAATGTTCAGCGCGTTCTTTGGGATCTGCTAATAGCTCAGTTGCTAAGCGCGCATCTTCTTCGGGTGAATCAGAGCGCTTGCGCGTTCCGGCAATCGGATGAACCATTACCTCGCCATCGGTTACTTTTACAAGTGCTTCAGGGCTAGAACCAACTACCGAAACACCATCGGCGAAATGGAATAAATACATATAAGGACTTGGATTATGTAAGCGAAGCATGCGATACACATCGATTGGTTGAGCTTTGCACTCAATCTCAAAACGTTGAGAAAGTACGACTTGAAAAGCTTCGCCCGCCAAAATCTCTTCTTTAATCGCGGCGACTTTGGCCAAGAACTCCGGCGTTGAAATATTCGAATCGATCGAACCGCTTACTGGCTTACTTAACTCGGAAAGATAGCCAGGAAGCGGTGACGTTAAGTCTTTAGCCATTTGGTCTAATCGGGCAACGGCTGCGTGATACGCCTCATCAACTCGCTCATCGCTACCGTCCCAGTTGATCGCATTGGCAATCAAGGTAATCGTGCCGTCGCTGTGATCAAGCACGGCCAGATCTGTAGTTAGCATAAAAGCTAACTCGGGAATCTGTAAATCATCGATTGCTAAGTTAGGTATTTTCTCTAATCTGCGTACGCTGTCATAACCAAGGTAGCCGACTAACCCACCAGTTAACGGTGGTAGCCCAGCAATTTTTGGTGACTTCAAATGGTTAGCACTCAATCGAAGCGCGGCTAATGGATCAATGCCAGTTGGCGCACCAGCCGGTGGCTTACCTAACCAAGTTGCTAAACCATCTTTGGCAGTCAAAGTTGCTTCGCAATTAACGCCGATGAATGAATAACGCGACCAAGCACCGCCATGTTCGGCAGATTCCAATAAAAAAGTAGCTGGGCGATTAGCCCCCAGCTTGCGATACACCGCAAGTGGAGTTTCGCCATCGGCTAATAATTTACGGGAAACCGGAACTACATTAAAGTTGCGGGCATGCTCACGAAATTCAGCTAATTGCATCGCAACTACTCGCCGATCAATTCATTATGGAAACAAGTGCGATCGCCGGTATGACAAGCTGCACCTACTTGTTCTACTTTAATTAAAATTGCATCGCTGTCACAATCTAGCGAAACCGAAATTACTTTTTGAGTGTGACCTGAAGTGGCACCCTTAACCCATAACTCATTACGTGAGCGGGACCAATAAGTAGCTGCTTTTGTGGTTAACGTTTGTGTCAAAGCAGCTTGATTCATATAGGCCAACATCAAAACTTCACCAGTTGCGGCATCTTGGGCAATCGCTGGGATCAAGGCGCTGGGATCACTAAACCGAGCAATTAACTCAGCCGGAAATTCGATTGCGCTCATTAGGCAATTCTGCCCTACGTGAGTGCGCTGGTGCGAACCGAATAGCCTTGCTGGCTCAAATAGCGCTTAACATCGCCGATACGATGAATGCCAAAGTGAAAAACACTTGCCGCCAATAACGCATCAGCGCCAGCATCAAGGGCTGCTGCGAAATCAGATAACGCTCCTGCCCCACCACTTGCAACTAATGGCACATTGGCAACTTGGCGAACCGCTTTGATCATGCCAATGTCATACCCAGCCCGAGTGCCATCGGCATCCATGGAGTTCAACAAGATTTCGCCAACTCCTAGAGCACAAGCTTTTTCCACCCAAGCTAAAGCATCAAGGCCCGCGCTCTCGCGACCACCATGTGTTGTGACTTCAAAACCAGACGGGGTATTAGCTCGTCTGGCATCTACGGATAAGACCAAAACTTGTGAACCAAACCGATCAACGATTTCGGAAATTAACTCAGGCCGAGCAATAGCTGCGGTATTTATCGAAATCTTGTCAGCCCCTGCTCGAAGTAAATTATTTACATCAGCCACACTTCGAATGCCACCGCCGACCGTAAGTGGAATAAAGACTTGTTCGGCTGTGCGCGCAACAACATCAAGAGTTGTTGCTCTATTCATATTGCTGGCTGAGATATCTAGAAAAGTTAACTCGTCAACACCTTCTAAGTTATAAACTTTTGCCATCTCAACTGGATCACCTGCATCTACTAAATCGGTGAAGTTAACGCCTTTTACAACTCGACCATCAGTTACATCGAGACACGCAATAACTCGACTTGCTAGCGTCATTTTCTAAAACTTTCCATTGGCAACTAAGAGCGCCTCGGGCAGAGTAAATGCACCTGCGTAGAGCGCTTTGCCAACAATCGAACCTTCGACACCGATTTCAACTAATTCGGCAATTGCGGCGATGTCGGCCAAAGATGAAACGCCTCCGCTTGCAACAACAGGTGCTTTGGTCGCAGCGCAAACAGATTTTAGTAGTTCTAGATTTGGCCCAGTTAAGGTGCCATCTTTTGCTACATCGGTAACGATGTAGCGAGAGCAACCATCGCGATCGAGTCGCTCAATAGTTTCAAATAGTTCGCCGCCCTCTTTAGTCCAGCCGCGAGCTGCAAGTGTTGTTCCGCGCACATCAAGACCTACTGCAATGCGATCGCCATATTGTTTAATCACTTTAGCTGTCCACTCGGGGTCTTCAAGTGCTGCAGTTCCTTAATTAACTCGAGTGCAGCCAGTTGCTAGTGCGCGCTTTAGTGATTCATCATCACGAATACCGCCAGAGAGTTCAACTTTTATATCTAAAGCTGCAACCACTTCAGCGAGCAGCGTCGCATTACTGCCTCGACCAAAGGCCGCATCGAGGTCAACTAAGTGCAACCATTCAGCGCCAGCTGCTTGAAATTCGAGCGCGACTTCAAGAGGTGCGCCATAGATGCTTTCTTTCTCGAGTGCGCCTTGAACCAAGCGCACTGCACGACCATCTTTCACATCGACAGCGGGTAGCAATTCTAATTTTTTCATAAGCTCTTACTCCAGTTCGAAATCAATTTTAGTCCAGCTGCGCCAGATTTTTCTGGATGGAACTGCGTAGCCGTTAACGCACCATCTTCAACTGCTGCTAAAAATGGTTCACCGTATTCAGACCATGCTTGATATTGCCCGACCGGCGCGGTCGCTGCATATGAATGAACAAAATAAAAACTTTCATTTTCGACACCAGCAAAAATTGTTGATCCAGGAGTTGTTGAAACGGTGTTCCATCCCATGTGCGGCAAGATCGGGGCGTTTAATTTCTTAACCATTCCTGGCCAGATTCCGACACCTTGGTGAGCACCATGTTCAGCATGCTCGAGCCCGCTTTCAAAGAGAATTTGCATGCCGATGCAGATTCCTAGTGTTGGGCGACCAAGTGCAACGCGTTCACGCGCAATCTCATCACCGGCCACTCCTTTAAGCCCATTCATACAGGCAGCAAATGCGCCGACGCCCGGAATAACCAAGCCAGTTGCTTCGAGAGCTGTATTGCGATCAGCAGTTACAACTACTTCGTGACCAGAGGTCGCAAATGCACGTTCAGCCGAACGTAGATTTCCGGAGCCATAATCAAGAATTGCAATCAATGATGACCTACAACGAACCCTTAGTTGATGGAATTCCAGCGACGCGACCATCTAGTGAAACCGCATCACGCAGTGCACGTGCGACTGCTTTAAATTGTGCCTCGAAAACGTGGTGTGCATTGCGACCCTCGAGAACTCGGATATGAAGCGCAATGTGTGCTTCGGCCACGATTGATTCCCAAATATGTTTTCCAAGAGTCGTATCGAAAGTACCGATTAACTCAACAATTTCTGGTTGGCGATGCACTAAATATGGTCGACCAGAGAGATCTACTGCTGCTTGCACCAATACTTCATCAAGTGGAACCATCGCGTCGCCGAAACGACGGATGCCGGCTTTGTCGCCGAGTGCCTCGCGTAGTGCTTGACCGAATGCCAGCGAAGTATCTTCAACCGTGTGGTGTGAATCGACATCAACATCGCCAGTGGTCTTGACCGTTAAATTAAAGCCAGAGTGCTTGCCGAGTTGCGAAAGCATGTGATCAAAAAATGGCACCCCAGTATCAACGTTGATCGAACCATCGCCATCTAAATTTAATTCGACGAGGACATGAGATTCCTTAGTCTTTCGTTCGACTCGGGCAGTTCTCATTCACTTATCTCCTTCTGCTAGAACTTCAGTTAGGGCCGATAGAAATGCTTGATTCTCGGCAGCAGTGCCGATGGTTACGCGAAGTTGGCCTAATAATCCCACATCTCGAATCAAGATGCCGCGATCGAGCAACTTCTGCCAGATTTGATCTGCAGGTTGCTTGAAACCGCCAAATAATAAGAAGTTTGCCGCACTAGGTGTGATCGTTAAACCTAGCTTGGTTAACTCGGCTTGCACGATCTCGCGCTGTGCGACCAAGGTATCGACGCCAGCTAAAAGTTCAGCCGAGAAAGAGAGTGCGACTTCGGCGACAGCTTGGGTGATTGCACTTAGGTGATAAGGCAATCGAACAAGTTGTAGGGCATCAATCACAGCAGGGTCTGCAATCAAATAACCTAACCGAGCTCCAGCAAAGGCGAAGGCTTTGCTCATGGTGCGAATAACAATCACATTCGGATATTGCGCAATCAACGTGGCCGCCGAGACCTCACTTGAAAATTCGGCGTAGGCCTCATCGACTACCAATAGACCGCCAAATGAAGCCGCAGCTTTTGCCAACTCGATGATCTCAGCGAGTTTAACTACTGAGCCAGTTGGATTATTTGGCGTGGTGATAAAGGTAAGAGTTGGTTTTACAGACAAGATTTGTTGAACCGCGACAGCAACATCTAGTGAATGATCATCGCGGCGCTTTCCATCAAGCCACTTAACTGAAGTTACCTTTGCAATCAGTGGATGCATTGAATAAGAAGGCGTGAAACCAAGTGCGCTTTCGCGGCCAAATGCTAGAAAAATAGATTGGATAATTTCATTACTGCCATTTGCTGCCCAGACATTGGCGACCTCAAAAGACTGGCGAGTCTGAACTGTCATGTACTTCGCTAGTCCTGCTCGCAATGCAATCGCATCGCGATCTGGGTACCGATTTAGAGTCTCGCTAACTTCGGCGACACGTTTACTAATTGCTGCGATTAAGGCAGGTGATGGCGCAAAAGGATTTTCATTGGTATTTAGTTGAGCACTTGCTGGAACTTGCGGGGCACCGTAAGGCGACATTGGCTTAAGTGGCTCGCGCAGCGGAAGCCAAGTGGGCCAGTTATTTGAATTACTCATAGTTGTTCCAGTCGAGCCGTCATCGCTTCACCATGTGCGGGTAAATCTTCCGAGTTAGCCAGAGTAACTACAGTTGGAACTAGCTCAAGGAAAGCTGCTTGATTGTAGGAAACAAAGTGCAAGCCGCGCAGGAAAGTTTGAACTGACAAACCACTTGAATGACAGGCACAACCGCCGGTAGGCAGAACATGGTTAGAGCCAGCTGCATAGTCACCTAGGGACACAGGAGTAAACCGACCAATGAACACTGCGCCAGCATTACGAATTAAATCGGCATCGCTGGCTGCATTTTTAGTTTGAATCTCTAAGTGCTCTGCTGCATATGCATTAACCACATCTAAGCCTTGTGCGATTGAATCAACTAAAACAATTGCCGACTGGATACCAGAAAGCGCTGTACTTATTCGATCACTATGTTTCGTTGCCGCAACACGAACCACTAATTCTGATTTAACTGCATTTGCTAGCTCAATCGAATTTGTAACCAGTACTGCGGCTGCAATCGGATCGTGTTCGGCTTGGCTAATTAGATCTGCTGCGACATCGCTGGCAAGAGCTGTTTCATCGGCCAAAATTGCAATTTCAGTTGGGCCAGCTTCGGAGTCAATACCAATCACGCCGCGAAGTGCGCGCTTTGCAGCGGCCACATAAATATTTCCTGGCCCGGTTACCAAATCACACTTTTCAGAGAACCCATCTATTCCATAGGCGAATAGCGCAACCGCTTGAGCTCCCCCAACTGCATAAACTTCAGTGATTCCAAGTAGTGCGCAAGTTGCCAAAATAGTTGGGTGTGGCAAACCGCCGAATTCTTTTTGTGGCGGGGATGCAACTGCAATGCTTGGCACCTTTGCAATTTGCGCTGGAACTACATTCATCATGACGCTGCTTGGATAAACCGCGCGTCCGCCGGGAACATATAGACCAACGCGATCGACTGGAATCCACTTTTCAGTAACCGTGCCGCCCTCAACTACTTGCACGCTTTTGATACTGCGCACCTGATCTTCGTGCACTTTGCGAATTCGTGAAATTGAAAGCTCGAGCGCGGTACGAATCGCTGGATCTAATTCAGCAAGTGCTTGATCAAGTGCCACTTGCGGTACTCGAATATTGGCTGGTTTAACCCCATCGTATTCTTGAGCTAACTCACGCAAGGTTTCTTCAGAGCCATTTTTTACTCGCTCGAGAATCGGTGCAATTGCAACCATGGCGGTTTCAACATCAAGCCGAGCGCGTGGAATCTCGCGGTTAATCTCGGCTTTGGTTAAAGTGCGACCACGCAGATCGAGGGTTCGTATCACACCCTTATTCTACTAATAAGAGCTATACGTTCTGCAGACAATTAACCCCGAGGATAGCTTTTAGATCAGCGCTCAAACTTGGCGAAGATGTGACCTTAAATTCGAGCTTCATCACAGTGTTGCCAGCAGGTTCTTCTAACTGCAGATGAACTTCACGCTTTCCGGGATGAGTGCGCAATATCTCTTTTAATCGATCAACTATTGGCGGTGTGCATTGAGCCACTGGCATAGTGATAACTAGTGGGCCGACTGGACCTTGTGAGATATCTGGAAAAGTAACTTCAAGTGCGGTAAATCGAAGTTGATCTTCGCGACGATCCACTCGCCCGCGAATAAGTGCAACTCGGTCAGTCGTTAAGGTAAGGGCGTATTGATTATAAGTATTCGAGAAGAAGAGTACTTCGAGAGCACCTTCGAGATCTTCGATGTTAACCACAGCCCAGTTAGAACCAGTCTTAGTAATTTTGCGAGTAATGCCTGTGATCAATCCGCCGATGGTCACAATTTGCTCGTGATCGCCGCCTTCATCAATTAACTCGGAAATTGATTTCGAGACGCTAGCGCGCAGAATATGTTCAACGCCAAGAAGCGGGTGATCAGAAACGTAGAGGCCTAACATCTCGCGTTCATAGCTCAAGAGCAGCGCTTTATCCCATTCGCCAGTTGGAACTTGAACTTCCATAGTTGCCACAGACGTGGTGCTGTCGCCACCGAATAAATCGAATTGGCCAATCGCTTCAGCGCGCTTGCTTTCAATCACCGAATCAATTGCTTCAAGGTGAATACTCATTAAACCTTTTCTTGATTCGCCCAAGGAATCAAAAGCACCAGCCTTAATCAAAGATTCAATAGTTTTCTTGTTACAAACTTGAGCATCAACTTTGGCTAAGAAATCACCAAATGAAGTGAATCGACCTTTAGCTTCGCGCGCAGCTTTAATTGACGCAACAACGCCTTCGCCAACATTTCGAATTGCAGCTAATCCAAATCGAATATCTACTCCACGTGGGGTGTACTCAGCATCTGACTCATTGACATCTGGTGGCAGAACTTTGCTTCCCATGCGGCGACATTCCGATAAATAGAGCGCTGACTTATCTTTGTCATCACGAACACTCGTTAGAAGTGCAGCCATATATTCAGCTGGGTAATTTGCTTTTAGATAACCAGTCCAATAAGAGACCATGCCATAGCCCGCGCTGTGCGCTCTGTTGAATGCGTAATCGGAGAACGGAATTAGAACATCCCAAAGACGTTTTATTGCTGTCGCTGAAAAACCATTTTCGCGCATGCCGCTTTCAAAGTGCACATACTCTTTATCTAGAACTTCACGGTTCTTCTTGCCCATTGCTTTACGTAAAAGATCTGCGCGACCTAGTGAAAAGCCAGCAACTTTCTGCGCGATCGCCATAACCTGTTCTTGATAAACAATAAGTCCATATGTATCACCCAAAATTTCTTCGAGTGGTTTCTCAAGTTCAGCATGGATTGGTTCAACGGGCTTACGTTTATTCTTACGATCGGCGTAGTTGTTATGCGCATTTTCACCCATCGGACCTGGGCGATACAACGCAATGACTGCGGAAATATCGGCAAATGAATCTGGCGCTAAGCTCTTAAGGAGTGCGCGCATTGGGCCACCATCGAGTTGAAACACGCCCAAGGTATCTCCGCGCGCAAGCAGTTCATAAGTTTTCTTATCATTGAGTTTTAGCGTCTCTAGTACTACATCCTCGCCCCGGTTAGCTTTAATGTTTAGCAGACAGTCATCAAGGACTGAAAGGTTTCGCAGCCCTAGGAAATCCATCTTTAATAACCCAGTGG
This sequence comes from Candidatus Planktophila sp., assembly GCA_964201645.1. Classification (GTDB taxonomy): domain Bacteria; phylum Actinomycetota; class Actinomycetes; order Nanopelagicales; family Nanopelagicaceae; genus Planktophila. The sequence continues at coordinate 23,928 of CAXNEB010000004.1, read as the reverse complement.
CTTCGCAAGCGCCCATATCGAATTGAGTAATGATGGCGCCATCTGCTTCGCGACGATGAATCGGAATCACATCAAGTAAAGGTTGGGCCGAAAGAATCACACCTGCAGCATGGACGCCCCATTGGCGCTTTAGACCTTCCAGGCCACGAGCAGTGTCAACTACAACTTTGCTATCAGGATCAGTTTCATAAAGTTGGCGGAATTCGTTTGCTTCGCCATATCGATCATCTTGCGGATTAAAAACTCCACCTAAAGAAATATCTTTACCCATTACCGCTGGTGGCAAAGCCTTAGTCAATCGCTCGCCAATTGCATATGGATAACCAAGAACGCGGGTTGAGTCTTTAATCGCTTGTTTGGATTTGATGGTCCCGTAAGTAATGATCTGGGCAACGCGGTCTTCGCCATATTTAGTAGTGGCATAACGGATCATTTCGCTGCGTCGACGTTCATCGAAGTCCAAATCGATATCTGGCATTGAGATACGTTCTGGATTTAAGAATCGCTCGAACAAGAGCCCATGTTCAATTGGATCAAGCCCGGTAATGCCTAAGGCATATGCAACTAATGAACCAGCAGCAGAACCACGACCAGGCCCAACTCGAATGCCTTGGCTTTGCGCATGTGAAACTAGATCTGCAACCACTAAGAAGTAGCCTGGAAAACCCATTTTGTTCATAACTTCAAGTTCATAATTTAAACGTTCGGAGTATGCGGCAGGAACTTCACCATTTAATCGACGCGATAGACCAGCTTGGGATTCTTTAACCAGCCAAGTAACTTCAGTTTCACCAGCCGGGACTGGGAAAACCGGCATCAAATTTTCATTCTCACGTAATTTTACATCGCAACGTGAAGCAATCAGCAGCGTGTTATCGCAGGCTTCGGGCAACTCTTTAAAGAGTTCGCGCATCTCGGCTGCTGTCTTTAAGTAAAATTCATCGTTATCAAATTTAAAGCGTTTTGGATCAGCCAGCGTTGAACCTGATTGCACGCAGAGCAAGGCCTCATGTGATTTAGCATCGGCTTTTGCGGTGTAATGCAGATCATTAGTTGCTAAGAGCGGCAAATTCAGATCTTTCGCTAACTTCATAAGATCAGCTTTAACCCGAGTTTCAATCTCGATTCCATGATCCATTAATTCGAGGAAGAAATTATTGGCACCGAAAATATCGCGGTAATCACTTGCTGCACGTAACGCTTCTTTATATGCTCCCATGCGTAAGCGAGTTTGAATCTCACCACCGGGACAACCAGTAGTTGCAATGATTCCTTCGGCATACTTTGAAAGCAACTCACGATCCATACGTGGTTTGTAATAGAAACCTTCTAGCGATGCCAGTGAAGATAAGCGGAAAAGATTTGCTAGCCCAACGTTGTTTTCAGCCAGCATCGTCATGTGTGTATATGCGCCACCACCGGAAACATCGTCTTCGCCGCCATCGGCCCACTTAACTCGACTCTTATTAAATCTAGAATCGGGCGCAACATAGGCTTCAATTCCGATGATTGGTTTAATGCCGGCTTTAGTCGCTTGCTTATAGAAATCAAAAGCACCGAATACATTTCCGTGATCGGTCATTGCAATCGCTGGCATTTCTTGCTGAGCTGCTGCTTGAACTAATTCGCCAACGCGCGCCGCACCATCGAGCATTGAGTACTCGGTATGTACGTGTAAGTGAACGAATGAGTCAGACATTTAGATAGAGATCTTCTTTCCGGAAGCCGATTATTATGGAAGAACCGCATCACTGAGTAGCCCCAATGATGCTTGCAGGTCACTTGGATAAGGTGCCTTAAACGACATTGGTGCCCCAGTAATCGGGTGGGCAAATCGTAGTTCTAAGGCATGTAGCCAAGGACGCGCCATGCCTAAACTTTTCGCTAATACTGGGTCTGCGCCATAAGTCGTATCGCCAACTAGCGGATGATGAAGCGCAGAGAAGTGAACTCGAATCTGATGCGTACGGCCAGTCTCGAGTTCTACTTGAACAAGTGAGACCGATCGATAATATTCAATAACTTCGTAGTGAGTAATACTGATCTTGCCATTAGCAACTACGCCGAATCGATGATCTTCTTTTGGGTGACGATCAATCGGTGCATCAATCGTGCCACTTGATGGATCAATATGACCTTGAATAAGTGCATGATAAATCTTTTCAACTGTGCGGTCACGAAAAGCTTCTTTTAGTACGTGATATGCCTGGTCTGATTTTGCAACCACCATTAACCCTGAGGTTCCAACATCAAGACGATGAACAATGCCGGCACGTTCTGCTGGCCCAGTTGTAGTAATTGTGTAACCAGCGGCGGTCAAAGCACCAACCACAGTTGGACCATTCCAGCCAGGGCTCGGATGCGCAGCACAACCGACTGGTTTATCAATCACCACAATTGCATCATCATCGTAAACAACTGTTAGACCTTCAATTGGGGTCAACGGAATTGGATCAGGATTTAGCGGAGCAGGTAATAGGACTTCAATTATTTGCCCGGCCTCTACTCGTTCAGACTTTTGAAGTGCTCTACCATCGGTAGTTATATCGCCATCTTCTAGAAGTCGCACAACTGCAGTTCGAGATAGACCTAAAACTCGAGTAAGCGCGCTATCGATTCGCTCGCCAGCTACTCCCTCGGGCACAGCGAGAGTGCGCAACTCTCGATTGCTATTACTTTGCGACATCTACTGGCCCAACATTTCTAATTGTTAAAACTATTGCTAGGAACGCAGCAACTACGATCGCGCTATCAGCCAGATTAAATACTGGCCAACGGGTTAACTCGAGCCAATCAATAACTTCGCCTTTAAGAAAGCCTGGGCTTCGAAGTAGTCGATCAGTTAAATTTCCTAGAACACCACCCAGGAGTAGTCCAAGGGTAGTTGCCCACCATTGTGAGGTTATTTTACTGCTGTAATAAACGATTGTGATCACAGCGGCAATTGCAATAAAGGTGAAGACAATTGTCGCCCCGGTGGCGAAACTAAAAGCGGCACCAGGGTTTCGGACCAGAGTTAATTGGAAAAAAGAACCCAGGATTTCAACTGGATTACTCGCTGAAAGGTTATTAACTGCCCAAATTTTGGAGGATAAGTCCAGCCCCCAAGTAAGTGCCGCGACTAAATAGAGGCGGCGCACGTTAGCGCCGTTCTTCCTTAGCTTTGCAGATCATGCAGAGCGTTGCGCGTGGGAAAACTTGTAAGCGGGCTTTGCCAATTGTGTTTCCACATTCTTCGCAGAGGCCATAACTCTTGGAATCAATGCGCTCGAGAGCGCGTTCGGTTTGTAGAACCATGTCACGAGCATTGATAACAAGTGACATTTCATGTTCGCGTTCGAAAGTTTTTGTACCAGCATCTGCCTGATCATCGCCAGCGCCTTCAGATGACGAATGGATCAAGTCATCCATTTCGATTTCAACTTTTGCTAATTCATCCTTGAGGCGAACCAGCTCTTTTGAAATCTCGTTGCGGATAGCTTTGAGTTCCGCCGCAGTCCATGCGCCTTCATTTTCAGCAGCAACCAATGGAGATGGTGCAGCCTTTAGCGGCTTAAGAGGCGCAACCTTTTTACTACTCTTATTAGGACGCGGTGGTGGTGGCATTACTAAACGTCGTTCTTCAACCACAACTTCAACTGGTGCGATTACAACAGTATTAACACTTACGGTTTGTGATTTTTCGTCGACACTAATTGTGGTTTTTGAACCAGCTTTAGCCGGAAATGGCTTGCCAATTGTTTTGCTCGAAGCTGGCTTAGTTGCAGCTGGACGGGCAACACTCGTTGGGGCTTTCTTAACTGGAGCGGCTTTTTTAACTGGAGAGGCTTTTTTAACTGGAGCGGCTTTTTTCGCAACGGCTTTCTTAGCTGGCGCAGCTTTCTTGGCAACAGCTTTCTTGAATGGCGCCTTCTTAGCTACTGCTTTCTTCGCTGGGGCTGCCTTTTTGGCAGGGGCTTTCTTCACAGCGGGTTTAGCACTTTTTTTGGTAGGCACGCGGGGCACCCTATGCTGAATAAGCGCTAAATGCCACTCGCGCCACCGCGCCTCATTAAAAGTAAGCCAAATTTTGGTTGCCAGCCTTTGCTTGGAATAGAATTCCCACAGGTTCAAAGCGCAATGACCAGGCCATCACCTGAGAGCGTTCCAGAAGAGGCGGCAGCTGCCGCGGTAGAACTGGAAGATGAGCGCTAGTAAATAAGTGATCCATCGCTTCTGTAATTGTTCAGATTAAGCGGTGGATAAGGCGGGTGGTACCGCGGTGATCGCTAAGTTGCGAGACCCGTCCCTCCATTTTCGAAAGTTATGAAGATGGAGAAGTAAATGACATTTCGCGCAATCCCAGCAGCTATTGATCTGCCTGCCATGGAGCGTTCCATCCTTACTTTCTGGAAAGAAAATTCAGTTTTCGAAGAGTCGGTAAGTAATCGAGATGGCGCCGATACTTGGACTTTCTACGAAGGCCCACCAACTGCAAACGGCTTGCCAGGAACACACCACATTGAAGCGCGCGTATTTAAAGATGTCTTCCCACGTTTTCATACGATGAAAGGCAAGCAAGTAATCCGAAATGCTGGTTGGGATTGCCATGGCTTACCAGTTGAAATTGCAGTTGAAAAAGAACTTGGATTTGCCGGCAAAGGCGATATCGAAAAATTTGGAATTGCCGCTTTTAATGAAAAGTGTCGCGAATCTGTTCAACGTCACGTAGGTGCATTCACCGACATGACCAACCGAATGGGTTTCTGGGTTGATTTCGAAGAAGCTTATTGGACCATGTCACCGCAATATGTCGAGAGTGTTTGGTGGAGCTTAAAAGAGATCTGGCAAAAAGGTTTGTTGGTGCAAGATCATCGCGTTGCACCATATTGCCCTCGTTGCGGAACTGGTTTATCAGATCATGAATTAGCGCAAGGCTATGAAACAGTTACTGATCCGTCGATATTTGTGCGTTTCCCAGTTACTAGCGGTCCGCTACAAGAACTAGGCGCAGCGCTTTTGGTTTGGACCACTACGCCATGGACCTTGGTATCAAATACTGCAATTGCCGTACATCCTGAAGTGACTTATGTCGTTGCCAAGGTAACGACGGTCCAAGACGATGTTTCGAGTAGTGAAGTTTTGATCGTTGCTGAGAATCTAATCTCAGCGCTTAAAGGTGAAGTTGAAATCCTGCAAAGCATGCCAGGTAGCGCACTTGAACATACCAAATACCAGCGTCCCTTTGATTTTGTGGAAATTCCTGATTCCCACTTTGTTGTTCTTGCTACTTATGTGACTACCGAAGATGGCACTGGTTTAGTGCATCAGTCCCCCGCATTTGGTGCTGATGACTTAGCGGTCTGCCGCTCATATGGTTTACCGGTTGTTAATCCAATCGCACCTGATGGAAAGTTTTTGCCGGAAGTTAAATTCGTTAGTGGCCTCTTCTTTAAGGATGCGGATAAGCCGTTAGTAAAAGAGTTAAAGTTGCTCGGCGTTCTTTATAAGCATGTGCAATACGAGCACTCGTACCCACATTGCTGGCGCTGTCACACCGCTTTGATTTATTACGCGCAACCTTCTTGGTACATCCGCACAACTTCAATCAAGGATGCGCTCATTCGCGAGAATGAGAAGACCGATTGGCACCCCGAGACAATTAAGACCGGTCGCTATGGTGACTGGTTAAATAACAATATTGACTGGGCGTTAAGCCGCAACCGTTTTTGGGGCACGCCACTACCAATTTGGCGCTGCGAGAATAAACATGAAGTTTGTGTTGGTTCGCTAGCCGAACTAGGTGAATTAGCTGGGCAAGAGCTTTCCAACCTTGATCCCCATCGTCCATTCGTTGATGACATTTCATTTAATTGCTCAGAGTGCCAGGAACTAATGACGCGCACCCCAGAAGTTATCGATTGCTGGTATGACTCTGGTGCGATGCCTTTTGCCCAATTCGGCTATCCGCATAAGGAAGGTTCAAAAGAGAAATTTGCTGCTGCCTACCCAGCTGATTTTATTTGCGAAGCAATCGACCAAACACGCGGCTGGTTCTACACGCTCATGACGATCGGAACCTTAGTTTTCGATCAATCTTCATATAAGACTGTGCTCTGTCTGGGCCATATCCTTGATAAAGATGGCCGAAAAATGAGCAAGCACTTAGGTAACGTTTTGGAACCAATGGCCCTCATGGAACAACACGGCGCCGATGCAATTCGTTGGTACATGTTGGCCGCTGGTTCACCTTGGTCAGCACGTCGAGTTGGGCACGAAGCTATTACCGAAGTAATTCGGAAAACGCTCTTAACTTATTGGAATACCGTTTCTTTCCACGCCCTATATGCGCAAGCGGCAAACTTTGAATTGTCACAAGCTCCAGAAATGTCTACTAGACCATTGATGGATCGCTGGATCAATAGTGAATTGCAATCTTTGATCATTGAGGTCGACGAAGCGCTAAGTGATTTTGATTCACAACGCGCCGGTAAAGCGCTAGCCGCATTCATTGATGATCTTTCTAATTGGTATGTCCGTCGATCTCGACGCAGGTTCTGGGATGGCGATGTTGCAGCTATGGCAACTCTGCACGAATCACTGGTAGTTCTAACGCAATTAATGTCACCAATGGTGCCTTTTATAACTGAGGAAGTTTGGCAAGTGTTGGTACGTCCAGTTGATGCAAGTGCAGCCAGTTCGGTTCACTTAACTAATTTCCCGATAGCTGATCGTTCTCAAATTGATGCAACACTTTCTGCTCAAGTTGCTTTAACCAAGCGCATCGTCGAATTAGGCCGAGCTGCTCGCGCTGAAAGTGGCGTCAAGATTCGCCAGCCGCTGCAGCGCGCATTGATTTCAGCTAAAGGCTGGGCAGCTCTGCCAGCTGCCATGAAAGAGCAGATTGCTGAAGAACTCAACGTGATTGATCTAGAAGATATTGCTGGCGCTGATGGCGAATTAGTTGATATCTCAATCAAGGCGAACTTCCGTACTTTGGGTACAAAATTTGGTGGCGCAGTGCAAGATATTGCTAAAGCAATTTCAGCGCAAAATCCAGCAGAATTAGTTGCAACACTTCGGGCAAGTGCGTCAACCAAGGTCAGCGAATGGGAAATTTCACTCGATGATTTAGTTGTTACCGAAACTCCTAAGAGTGGCTGGAACGTAGCAAGCCATGATGGAGAGAGCGTGGCTCTTGATCTCGCGTTAAGCCCAACACTTATTAGCGCTGGGTTGGTGCGCGAAGTGGTTCGCTTTATTCAAGACGCTCGTAAAACAAGTGGTTTTGATATTTCTGATCGAATCAGTATCACATACAACGCTAATGCAGATGTCATGACTGCTATCGCTGCAGATTTGGCACATATCCAGGGCGAAGTCTTAGCAACACAGATGCAGGCAGATACCGCAATAAGTACTGGAGATAACGAACTTGGCTTAACCGTTAAGTTGGTTAAACAGGCTTAACTAAATTGAGCGAATCAGTGGCGCGATACGCGAGATCACAATGAAGAGAATCAGCATTGAAAGATCGATGCTAATTCCGCCAATTCGAAGTGGCTTCACAAAGCGACGTACAAACCGAAGTGGCTTGTCAGTCACGGCGTAAATAAAATCTGCCGCAATTAGTAGTATGCCGCTTGGTCGCCAATCAGGTTTAGCCATGCGGACGTAATCAAGGATTAGGCGCAGGAATAAGCAGAGTAAGAAGAGTTGAAGTAAGTCGGCGATTAATCCGCCAATACCGAACATCTAAGTATCAGCTCTGGTTAAAAAAGGATGCTTCTGCTGCTGCATTTTTTGCATCGTTGCTGACGCTTACATTCTCAGGTGAGAGCAAGAAAACTTTTGAAGTAACACGTTCGATACTTCCGTGAAGTCCAAAAACTAAACCACTCGCGAAGTCAACTAAGCGCTTGCGCTCGGTTTCTTCCATGTCGCTGAGATTCATAATCACCGGGTTGCCTTCGCGATACTGCTCGCCAATCGCGCGCGCCTCGCTATAAGTGCGTGGGTGCAAAGTAACGATGCGATCCATTGGTGAGAGTTCAGGTTGTACTGCTACAGCTACTGGTCGCGAAGGAACATTTCGCACTGCTGCACCACGTGGTTCGCGAACTGAGACTGCACCACTGCGCGTTGGTTCTTGCGCAACTGCAACTTGATCTAGCTCTGGATCGTCTTTAAGACCTAAGAAGGTCGCCATTTTGTTTACTGAAAATGCCATAAGGCAAGGTTACTAGTGGGGTGATCTGGAACCGAGGATTGAACTACCCACCCGAATATGTGTCGCCCCGTACTTTATAGCTGCTTCGAAATCACCACTCATGCCAGCCGATAGATATTTCGAGTTTGGAAATTGACCCGCAAACCCCTGATTTATCTGGGCTAAATCAGCAAATGCTTTATCTGGCTCTACTCCCAATGGCGCGACTGCCATCAATCCCAAGAGTTCCAGGTTATTGCTTTGATTTACTAGGTCAGCTAATTGCGTTAAATCAGCCGGGCTTGCTCCCCCGCGGCCTACTTGTCCATCTAGGGAAACCTGTAAGAAAACTTGATGCCGACGAGGACTTTGTGCGAATTTTAGGATTTCTTTTTCGCTAGAAATTGAATGAATCACATCAGCCCACTCGCAGATAGATTTAATTTTATTGCTTTGAATCTGGCCTTGAAAGTGCCAAGTTGCTGGAATTGTTTGCGCTTTAGGCCCAGCCTCTTGATCCCTATTTTCACCAAAATTCGATTCGCCCAAGTCGCGCAGAATTTCGATATCAGAAATTGGAAAAGTCTTAGTCACCACAATTAATGAAATCTCATTCGGGTCTCGATTAACTGACTTAGCTGCGCTTTGAATCCGCTCTTTAACTTCGTGCAAACTCTGAGTTATTTCATCTTTGCGGGTACTCATAATTTAATCACTCCAGCTTGGCGACCAGTAACCTTATTTCGGCGAAAAGAGAAGTAGTTGTCATCTTCCAAAGTGCACCCCGCTGAAATTCCAACTGGAACATCTATCTCTGCCAGAGCTGCGATCAAGGCCTTAGGCAGATCTAGGGCTGGCGTACCGCGCTTAGTTTTACTACTCGCCAACGGGTGCTTCGCTACAACTTGATCGTGTAACTCTTGTGGAACTTCATAGCAACTGCCGCAAATGGCCGGTCCGATGGATCCTGAAATTTGGATTGCGCCTAGGTCGCGCATCTTTGCAACAGTCTTTAGCGCGACTGAATTCATCAAACCGGCGCGACCAACATGAACTGCTGCGACTAATTCTTTGCTTTGCAAAAGCAACGGAATGCAATCGGCAACCATGACCACCAAAGCTAAATCAGGATTACTGGTTATCAATCCATCAGCAACTGGTACTTCAGGAAGTACTTGGTCGATAACTACAACGGAATCACCATGAACTTGAGACATAACTGCGAAATCGCCAACTTGCTTACGTAGCTTCGCTCGATTTAGTTCGACTGCTGCTGAATCATCTCCAACATGACTCGCTAAGTTCCAGGAAGCATAATCGCCATGGCTAAAGCCACCATGGCGATTAGTGAAGAAGCTTTCCATCTCTATTTCATGAAGTCAGGTACATCAATATCATCTTCAGAAACAAGTTCTTCAAACTTCACGCGTGGACGCAATGGCCGATCACCATCTAGATCAAGGGCTACCGAGATTGGATCATTGGTAGGCAGTGGATCAGCGTTACCTGAAAGGGCTGCGGCATTGATTACTGGAACCGAAACCTTCTTTGGCTCTCCCCCAGAAAAACCGGCTGCAATGACAGTGATTCGTACTTCATCGCCTAGTGCGTCATCAATTGTGGTACCGAAAATAATGCGAGCATCTGGATGTGCAGATGCTTGTACAAGTTCGCAAGCCTCATTGATTTCAAAGAGACCTAGATCTGAGCCACCTGCTACAGATAGCAAGACACCCATTGCGCCATCTATAGAAGCTTCAAGAAGCGGACTTGAAATAGCAAGCTCGGCAGCACGACGGGCACGATCTTCACCGCGAGCAGATCCGATTCCCATGAGCGCTGAACCAGCATCAGTCATGACAGTTTTTACATCAGCAAAGTCCAAGTTAATTAATCCTGGTTGCGTAATGATTTCAGTTATTCCTTGCACACCGGAAAGAAGTACTTGATCCGCTGATCTAAACGCATCAACTGCTGTAATGCTGCGATCACTAATTGCAAGCAGGCGATCATTTGGAATTACAATCAAAGTATCTACTTCGCTACGAAGTTCTTCGATTCCGATATCTGCTTGCGACTGACGAATCTTGCCTTCAAAACTAAATGGACGAGTAACAACACCAATTGTTAGCGCACCTAAATCACGAGCAATCTTTGCAACGACGGGAGCACCACCTGTACCAGTTCCGCCACCTTCGCCTGCAGTTACGAAAACCATGTCAGCGCCACGTAAAATTTCTTCAATTTCATCTGCATGATCAAGCGCAGCTTCGCGACCTTTTTCAGGAGCGGCACCCGCTCCAAGACCCTTGGTTGATTTGCGACCAATATCTAATTTCACATCAGCATCACTCATTAACAAATGTTGCGCATCAGTATTGATTGCAATGAACTCGACACCTTTTAAACCAACATCGATCATGCGATTGATTGCATTAACTCCACCGCCACCAATTCCAACAACTTTGATGACTGCTAAATAATTCTGTGGTGAAGCCACTTTTTATCCTCCTAAAGAACAGTAAACCTCAAGTTGAGAATCACTGTTATGCCTGATATATAGGCGAAACTATTCTTTGTAGGTCAGGTAGGCAAAGACCGCCACGCATCTTTTTTATTTTTTTATTTTAGCTATTTCGGATAAAAATTTTATCTAACAATTGGTGATCGAGGTTCAGTCAAATCAATTTTTCTAATTTTAGAATTCTCGGGCAACGCTACTAAAGCCTTATATACCTTGAGTTTAAGATCAATTTCATTGTCAGGGCCCCAGATAACATTTATCGAGCGTTTACCTTCAGTAATTTTGAAATTAATATTTTCGGGTGAAGTTGCGGTAAAGGCTGAAGTACGGGTTGAGAATTCTGTTGGCAATTTAGTGAAAAGTTTGATTGCAGCTAAACCACTCTTGGCATCCTTGGCAAAGACAGATGGTAATTTCAACTCATAACCACCTGGCAACTCAAATCTTTTGCCTTTGGCATCCATGAGCTGGCCGTTAAAAGTTGCAATTGGTACACGAGGTGTAACCGCAACGACTATTTTCCCAGATATCCAATTACGCGACAAATCAGCGCTACCAACCCACGGCAGAGTTTGGATACGCCCGGCAATTTTGCGCATCTCTACTCGAGCTAAACGTTCACCAATTTCCAAGCTAGCTATGTTTTTAACAGTTGCCTCGCTACTTTTAGTTGGAGCGCCCTTATAACTTAACTCCTTTATTGTTAAAACATTCGACCAGCCAAGTAAGTAGGCCAGACCGCTAATAAGCAATATCGCCAAAACTGTGAGAATTCGATGGTTTCGAATAAACATTTACTTAGCTAGTTCTTCAACGATAATTGGGGCTAATGAACTCACATCGCCTGCGCCAAGGGTAATAATCACATCACCAGGCTTAGCTGATTTAACTACCGCTTCGACCGCATCAACGAAGTTGGGAATGAATTTTCCATGAGTCATTTTCTCAACTATTGACTCTGAACTAATCCCGGCTATTGGCTTCTCGCTAGCTGCGTAGATTTCGAGCACAATTACTTCATCTGCCAAATCTAAAGTCCTCGCAAAATTATCGATGAATGCTTTAGTACGCGAATAACGGTGTGGTTGAAAAACTACGAGTAGACGGCCATCGCCGGCAAATCTACGCGCCGCAGTTAAAGTGACATCAATTTCAGTTGGGTGATGACCATAGTCATCAATTACGCGGATCCCATTTACTGTCCCTTTTAATTCAAAGCGACGGCCTGCGCCTTTGAAGGTAGCCAAGCCATCAATCATTTCACTCGGGGCCTGATCTAGAACTATTCCGGTGGCAAGGGCTGCGGCTGCATTCATCAAGTTATGGTGACCAGGAACGCTTAGTTCAAGTTTGCCAATTACTTTCCCATGCCAGATAGCACGACCGCTAGAACCAAGTGGCAATAAGGTTATTTGATCAATGACTAAATCTGAATCTGGCGAAGTTCCGTAGGTGAAAGTCCGGGTATTTTTCACCGCGCTACCTAGTTTGCGAGCACCTTTATCGTCGTTGCAGTAAATCAAAAAGCCTTCACCATCTATTGTCGTAACGAAATCAGTAAAGACTGCGAAGACAGCGTTCTCATCAGCAAAGTAGTCAACATGGTCATGTTCAATATTTGTGATTATTGCCCCATATGGATGATAGGCGACAAAGGAACCATCTGATTCATCGGCTTCGGCCACAAAAAACTCACCTGTTCCGCGATGCGCATTTGAACCTGAAGCGGTAATCGTGCCACCGATTGCAAAAGAGGGGTCAGCCCCTGTTGCCTGTAGTGCAACTGTAAGCATTGATGAGGTTGTAGTTTTTCCGTGAGTCCCTGCAACGGCAATACTTTTTGATGCTGACATCAAAATTGCCAATGCTGTAGCCCGAGCAATCATCGGTATTGCTAATTCGATTGCTCTTAACCGCTCTGGATTCTTATCGGAAATTGCAGTTGAAAAAATGACTAGATCCGCGCCATCAACGTTCTCGCTCTTATGCCCTACTGAAACACTTGCGCCTAGAGCTGTCAGCGCCACGAGAACATTTGAATCTTTCGCATCAGAGCCGGAAACTTTAATACCATGTGAAAGTGCAATGCGGGCCAAGCCACTCATGCCAGCTCCACCGATACCGATAAAGTGCACGCGTTTGCCAATTAACTCTGGCAAAGATTGTGTCCGCTTCATTTAAGCAATTCTGGCATGACGGCGCATTAACTTAACAATATTTGCTGAAGCGTCGCGATCACTTTCATTTCCAGCCATAAATACTTGCGATTTTGTCAATGCGCTAGTCAAATTCTTACTCAGCCATTGCGCGCTAAAGTCCTTCTGCTGAACTAGCTGTGCACGTCCTTGCTCAATCAAGAAATCAGCATTGCGAGCCTGCTCACCATTGCCAATCGCAAGTGGAATGAAAATCGCGTATTTACCCAAGGCGTTAATTTCAGCACAAGTAATAGCGCCACTGCGCCCGATAACTAGGTCTGCAGCCAAATACGCAGTGGCCATATCTTCGATATAGGAAACTGGTTGATATCCAGGAGTTGCAATAGGTAGTTGATTCTTACCACCAACTGAATGAAGGATTTCGAAATTGGGAAGCAAATTTGTTAGTGAAGTAGCCACAATTGAATTGATGGCAGCTGAGCCTTGAGAGCCGCCCATGATTAGGATCAAAGGTTTGCCAGATTTAACCCCAAGTTTGGCTTTGGCAGAAGCTCGTGCCGCTGGCCAATCGCTCTTGGCAATATCAAGTGCTGCGCCGATAGCAGGTTTTAGTGGCAAGCCAACAACTTCTGCACTCTTAAACTTCCCAGCTTTAACTGACTTTCCTACCGCCATTGCTCCGCCCAAAAAAGCGCCAAATTTATTCGCCCAGCCAGGAATTGCATTTGCTTCATGAATCACAAATGGAATACGGCGCATTGCAGCAGCTAAATAAATGGGGGCTGATACATATCCACCAAAACCTATTACGCATTCAGCGCCATTTACGATCTGCAGTGATTTGCTCAGCGCTTGACCAAACCTTAGAGGTGCTAAAAGCCCAACCGGATTAAGCGATCGCGGCAAAGTTACCTTTGGAATTGTGGTTAATTTATATCCAGCGCCAGTAACTAAAGTGTTTTCTAAGCCGGTAGCAGTGCCAACAAATTCAAATTCACTCTGGGGGAATTCTTTTCGCCAAGCATCAGCCACCGCCAGCGCTGGCTCGATATGGCCAGCTGTACCCGCGCCGGCAAGGACAATCTTCATTTAGCAACTGACTTTCTGAGCTCTCGAATACCGCGAGCAACTTCAGGATCACGAAGAGCTGCGCCTAGTACAAAGCCGAGAGCCAAATAAGTCGAAATCAGTGATGAGCCACCGTATGAAATCAACGGCAAGGTAACGCCAACTACCGGAACCAAGCTGATTGCTGATCCGATATTAAAGAAACATTGAATTGAGATCCACACACCTATGCCAGCACAAGTAAATCGAACCATTGGATCATTTGCGCGAATTGCAATTCTGAAAATGGCAAAAATCAAACCGCAGAAAAGTAATATTGTCCCGATGGTTCCGAGTAGTCCTAGCTCTTCACCGATTACCGAGAAAATAAAGTCGGTATGTGCCTCAGCTAAATTGCCCCATTTCTGACGACTAGCTCCTAGGCCAACGCCCAAAAACCCGCCAGTTGCCAGACCCATCAAGCTATGTGCGGGTTGCCAACCATAATTCTTGTAGTCGCCTTCGGCGAATGGATTAAGCACGACCAGAAAACGAGCAGCTCGATATGGCGCACTAAGAATCAAAACACTAACGCCCGCCATTCCTAACGCTGAAATAGTGCCGAATAGTCGAAGCGGAATTCCAGAAACAAAGAGTAATCCAGCCATAGTTGCACCAATAACAGCAGCAGTTCCCAAATCTTGTCCGGCTAATACAAAGAAAAGTACTCCGATATAGCCAGGAACGATTAATTTCAAAACATTTGTACGTACAACTCCGGCGCTTTCATACTTTGCCAACATGGTTGCAGCCCACAGGATCATTAGGAATTTAGCGAACTCAGAAGGTTGCACAACAAACGGTCCAATACCTATCCAATTTCGGTTTCCGTTTACCGAATAACCAACACCTGGAATAAGTAACACGGCCAACATGCCGATTGAGATGAGTAGTGAAACACGACCGATAGCCCGCCATAAATTCAATCGTAACTTAGCTGCTACCCAGCCAATTGGCAGAGCTAGAAGGAGAAAAATGAACTGACGCAAGAAGGTTCCCCAAGTATTGCCATTTACTTTGGTTGAATAAATTGTCGAGGCGGAGAAAACCATTATCAAACCTAAGATACTTAAAGCCGTTACGCAGATTGCAAAGAGCGCAAATGTATTAAATGGCTGTAGTAACTTGCTGCGCTTAATTGGCGTTGTCATTTTTACCCACTATTTCTCGAACCGACTTAGCAAAACGATCACCGCGATCGCCATATGAAATAAATTGATCCATCGAAGCGCACGCTGGTGCTAGCAAAACGGCATCACCTGCTTGTGCCAAATTTTTAGCCTCGGTAACTATCTGGTTCATAAAGTCATTCTCGGCATTGCTTCGATCATGACCAGGCTTTGGGTCTACCCGAACTATCGTGACGCTCGGAAAATTACGCTGCAACTCATGGGCAATTAGCTCTCGATCGGTACCGATTAAAATCACGGCTCGCAATCGTGATCCCACTTGTGCAATCAAATCAGTCATCTCGGCGCCTTTAGCTAGTCCCCCAGCAATCCAGACCACACTTAACTCTGACATCACCGATGCTTGAGCGGCATGCGGATTAGTTGCTTTGGAATCATCTATCCAGCGAATTCCATCCTGCTCTAAAACCAACTCAATGCGATGGCGTCCAGGTCGAAACTTCGCAATTGCGCCACGAATAACTTCGTGATCAATACCGATGGCACGCGCCAGTCCTGCAGCAGCTAGTGCATTTGAAACCGAATGTGGCGCAGTTGGTTTTACCTCACTTAACTCACAGAACATGGCAGCTTCCATTGGATCTGCTACAAAAGCTCTATCAACCAACAAATCTTCAACTAATCCAATTTCGCCTGGCTTAGGGGTTTGTAGCGTGTAAAAAACTTTTCGACCTTGCCAGTGATGGCTACCTTCAACCACTGCTGCATCGTCACCATTAAGGATGGCAGTTGCAGAACGATCCAGGAGACCTAATTTCGATTTTGCATATTCCGAAAACGAGCCATGCCAATCAATATGATCTAAGGCAATGTTTAGAATTGAACCCGCAACAAATTCAGCCTGCTCAGACCAATGAAGCTGAAATGAGGAAAGTTCGAGAATCAAGTAGTCATAATTTTGTTCAGAGGTCACTGCATCAATCACCGGGGTTCCAACATTGCCACAGGCAAATGCGTTTAATCCGGCGGCCTTAAAAATCGATTCCGAAAGTTCGACAGTTGTAGTTTTACCGTTGGTTCCGGTTACTGCTAACCACTTCTGCCCTGGCGCTACTTGTTGCTTGATTTCCCAAGCCACATCAATTTCATTCAAAAGCGGAATCTCGCGATTTCGCAAATCAGCAATTACTGGATGAACTGGGCGCCAACCTGGTGAAACAACGGCAGCTGCCCAATTGATATTTGATAACTCGTTAATTGTCACTCGCGAGAATTCAAAGGCACTGCTCTCGCTTTCGTCATAAATAGAAACATCGGCGCCCAAGTTGCTCAAAACTTTAGCTACAGATCGTCCAGTAACTCCACCGCCCAGTACCAACATTTGCGCATGCGCGATCGGCACGTGACCTAACGTTGAAATTGTTGGAGTAATTGACATTTTTTAACGCTTAAAGCGCTACCCACTGGGCATAAAACAGGCCTAAGCCGAGCGCTACACAAAGCCCCGCAATGATCCAAAAACGTAGAACAATTGTTACTTCGCCCCAGCCCTTTAATTCAAAGTGGTGATGTAAAGGAGCCATTCGGAAAACTCTTTTTCCACCTGTAGCTTTGAAATATAGGGTCTGAATAATTACCGACATTGTGATTATTACGAAAAGACCACCAAGTGGAATAAGCAAAAGCTGAACTCGCAAGGTGCAAGCTAAGCCAGCTAATGCGCCACCAAGAGCTAAGGACCCGGTGTCACCCATAAATATCTTTGCTGGCGAAGCATTCCACCAAAGAAAGCCCGTGCAAGCGCCTGCTAAGGCTGCGGCTAACACTGCTAAGTCAAGTGGATCTCGAACCGCATAGCATCCGCTGGATGGATCGATAGCGATCGCGCAACTTTGACCAAATTCCCAGACGCCAATCAAAATGAAAGCCAAGAAAGTCATTACTGAAGCACCGGTCGCTAATCCATCGAGACCATCAGTTAAATTAACGCCGTTACTTGTTGCAGTTACCATCAAGGCAATCCAGATAACTACTACTACCCCACCCAAAACAATACTGGTATCGCGCACCACTGATAAATTCAATGAGATTGGCGTTAAGCCAGAACTATCGGCAAATCTAATTCCAAAAAATCCAAATGTCGAGGCAATTACTACTTGACCCAAAATTTTATATCGACCTTTTAGACCTAAAGATTTCTCACGAGATACCTTCAGCCAGTCGTCCAAGAATCCCACGAAACCAAGTCCAACTATTAAGGCGATAACTAAAAGCGCCGAAGCAGTCATTGCTGTTTGAGTTATTCCATGACTAAGCAAATATCCCGCAATGGCTGCGAAAATTATGATCAAGCCACCCATAGTTGGAGTGCCACGCTTGGTGTGGTGCGAACTTGGGCCGTCATCACGAATTATTTGACCATAGCCGCGCTTAGCTAAAAGTTTAATTAAAACCGGGGTGCCGAATAAAGCGAAGAAGAGCGCCACAGCGCCCGAGATCAGGATCTGTCTCATTTATTCGTCATCCTTCTTTCCTGCATCAGTTTGCCAGTTCGCAGCTACTTCTTGGGCTATTTCCTCGAAATGTTCGGCACGGGAAGCTTTCACCAGTAAAACATCACCTGATTGCATTTGGCTTAACAAAGTAACCGCCGAACTCTTGTCATCTAATTCGTGCACTTTGGTCTCGCTATCACTTGCAACCCCTTGACCATATGCAGGCATCGAAACTGTAATCAAATGATCAATTCCTAAGTCACTAACCAATTTTCCGAGAGCGACATGGTCGGCGCTCTCAGATGGTCCCAATTCATGCATCTTTCCTAGCACTGCCCATGATGATCCGCCGCGCTCTTGCGCAAAAAGCGCCAATGTACGTAGTGCCGCTGCCATTGATTCTGGATTAGCATTATATGAATCATTAATCATTAATCGATCGCTTAATTCGAATATTTCCATCCGCCACTTGCTGGCCAGTTCGGCCATCGACAGCGCACCAGCAATTTGATCAACCGATAATCCAAGAGCACTTGAGATCGCCGCAGCTGCTAACGCATTAGGAATTTGATGAAGTCCGACTAAACGCATACCAACAGCAGCGCGTCCAGATTTTGTCACAAGATCAAAATGTGGTCGGCCTTCACGAATCTCAACATCGGCAGCCCGCACATTGCAGTCGCTTCGTTCGCCAAAAGTTAGAACAGTTACGCCATCGGCAACTTTCATCGCCGGCGTAAATTGATCATAGGTTCCGAGGATTGCAGTGCCACCACTTACGAGTGAGGCAACTAATTCAGATTTAGCCTGAGCGATAGCTTCGCGAGATCCGAATTCACCAATATGTGCGTTGCCAACTTTTAGAACAGCACCAATATTTGGTTTTGCTATTTCACAAAGCACTGAGATGTCCCCGATATGTCGGGCTCCCATCTCGACAATGCAATATTTAGTTTCTTTATTACATTCCAAAATTGTTAACGGTACGCCTAGCTCGTTATTGAAAGAACCTTTTGGTGCGACAGTTTCGCCTACTGAGGAGAGAATGTAGTTAAGTAAATCCTTAGTCGTGGTTTTACCTTGCGAACCAGTAATTCCAATAACCGTTAAATTCGCCAACTGCACTCGTACGAATTTGGCAAGGTCTGCAACTGCCTGCATGACATCAGGGACAACCACGCAAGGCTGCTCAACAACTTGGGTGGTCAGAGCCAATACGGCACCGTTTGCGAGCGCCTCAGAGCAGTAGTTATGACCATCGGTGTTCTCACCGATTAGCGCAAGAAAAAGTGACCCGGCTTTAGCTTGGCGGGAATCAAAAACTGGCGCTTGTGTGACCATAATATTTTCATCGCCGTGAAGAGAGCCATTTACGATTAAGGAAATTTCCCGAGCTGATAATTTGATCATGGTGTTGCCTCTATCGCAGCAGCTAGGACTAAGCGATCATCAAAGTTATGTTTAACGCCAGCAATTTCTTGGCCAGACTCATGTCCTTTTCCGAGAACCACTACTACGTCACCCGGCTTTGCAGCGGTCACTGCTATTTCAATCGCGCGCTTGCGATCAAGTTCAATTGAGGCAGTAGTTGGCAAAGCTAAACCTGAGACCATGTCTTTTACAATTTGAGCAGGATCTTCACTTCGCGGATTATCACTTGTAAATATTGCAACATCCGAACCCGCCAATAGCGCAGCCCCCATTAATGGTCGTTTGCCTTTATCGCGATCGCCGCCACAACCCAGTACCGCAATAATTTTTCCAGCTGTGTTTTCACGCAACGCGGCCAAAACTCGTGTGACTGAATCTGGCGAGTGTGCGTAATCAACTAACGCGCTAAACGGTTGACCTAGATCGACTTTTTCGAGTCGACCTTCTGCGCCTGTTAACTTTGGCGTGATGGCTGCAATATCGATTGGGTCAATTCCGCCAGCAACGCTAATTGAAATTGCCATCAGCAGATTATCTAAATTGAAATCTCCTACTAACTTGGTGGTGGTCTCAATTAATATTCCGCCAGTGCCTCTAATTGCAATCGAAGTACTGTGCACACCAATTTCAATTCGCTCAAAATACCAATCGGCCGACTTTGTGCTTCGCGAAATTTGAACCACTGGCAACTCTTGAATTTCCAGTAACTTTTTTGACCATTCTGAATCAATGTTTATGTAGGCGGTATCTGCATACTTGAAGCTAAATAGGGCCGCTTTGGCCGCAAAGTAGGCAGCCATATCACCGTGAAAATCCAAGTGATCTTGGGATAAATTAGTAAAGGCGGCAATATTAAAGTGTGAGCCACCAATTCGATTTAGCGAAACTGCGTGGCTAGAAACTTCCATAAAGAGATTGCGCATATGGCGCTCTCGCATCACTGCAGCCAAAGATTGCAGTTCAGGTGCCTCAGGGGTGGTGCGGAGGGCTGCAACTACTTCATCGCCTATTCGAGTTTCAACGGTTCCAACCAAGCCACTTTGCCGACTAGCCGCCATGGCGATTTGATGGAGCAATGTTGTTACGGTGGTCTTGCCGTTTGTGCCAGTTACCGCAACGCTAAACATATCTCGCATTGGTTCATTGTGTAACCAAGCCGATATGACACCTGCGCATGCTCGCGGGTTTGTCACGACGAGTACTGGCATATCCGTTACTAGCGCTGCGCCAACTTCGTCAGTGAGGACTGCGACAGCACCGTTTAGTTTCGCACTCCCCGCATAAGTCGCGCCATGAGTTTTGGCTCCAGCCACCGCAACGAATAAGTCGCCAGCTTCAATTTGATGTGAATCGATAGAAACTCCAGTGATTACAATTTGCTCTAAATTCAATTCACTTGAATTAGCTGAAATAAGTTCACTGACCGCACGAAGAGTTCTTCCGGAAATGGGATCGTGTGGTCGTAGCATTTTAGAGCGTGCCGCTCGCAGAGTTAGTGGTTACGCTTTCCTTGGCTTTAATGAGCGCTTTCTCAGTTAGAGCAATCGGAACTATTTTGGTACCAGTTGGTGCGATGTGTTTTGATTCAAGAACAAATGACATTACCTTCTTAAATACTGGACCACCAAGATAACCGCCCCAGTGCATTCCCTTTGGATCTTGGATGGTCACTGAGATTACATATCTAGGCGCATCTGCAGGCGCGAAGCCAATAAATGAAGCTGTGTAACCGCTATAGCAACCGCAGATATCGTTATAGCGATTAGCTGTTCCGGTTTTTCCGGCAATTCGATATCCCGGAATAGCTGCTGAAGGCGCTGTACCGTTGCCAGATACAACGCTCTCCATCATGAGTCGCACTTTTTGTGCGGTATCAGCGCTGATCACTCGCTCATTTGCGCGTGGCTTAGATGGAGTGAAATTTCCATTTGCTTCATTTGTTCCTGCAATTACAGTTGGCGATACGCGAACACCATTATTTGCAATAGTCGCAAATACGCTAGTTGCTTGCATGGCGGTAACTGAATAACCCTGACCGAATGCAACAGTAGGAGCTGTAGTGCCAGACCAATCTGAAACTGGTCGCAGAATTCCGCGTGATTCACCAGGTAAACCAGAGCCAGTACTAACTCCGATTCCAAACTTAGTTAGATAATCATGTAGTTGATTATTGGTAAGTTTTTCACCGACAAAAATTGTGCCAGTGTTACTAGAAACCGCCAGAATTCCAGAAGTCGTCAAACGTTGTTTAGCGTGAGGTTCGTGATCATGGAAAAAGGACCCTCCTCGTTTAATCTTGTAAGGAACGGTAAACACAGTAGTTGGCGTGACTTTATTTTCTTCAATCGCAGCAGCAATTGTCATAATCTTTCCGGTCGAACCAGGTTCATAAACATCTTGAACCGAAGGATTGCGCATTGCAGCAAGTGAAATACTGTCACGATCATTTAGATTAAATGTGGGCGCTGTTGCGTGTGCCAAAATTGCGCCAGTTTTTGGATCCATCACAATTACGGTTCCGCTGCTTGCACGAGAAGACTTAACCGCATCAGCAATAGCTTTAGATGCTACCCATTGAATATCGCGATCGATAGTTAAACGAATTGAGGTTCCAGCTTTGGCGGCAATGATTTCGGATTGTGAGCCAGGAATCTCTGCGCCGTAACCATTGGCATATGAATATTTGCCATTAGTTCCAGTAATGAGCGAGTTCATGCTTGATTCCAAGCCAGTTGCGCCTGTGCCTTCTTGATTTACAAAACCAATTAGCGAGGCAACTAAGGAGCCAGATGGATACTCACGGATGTAGGCGCGTTCTGGATAGAAAGCGGTAATACGTTGCTCAAATTCTTTTGGTTCAAGTGCGCTGTTGTGCTCCGAGATCGCATTCTTTAGTTCGGTCCAGACCGCAGGCTTGGCATTGCGATAGATCAATTTCCACTTTAATTTACCAGTAAACAACGTCTGAAGTTCTGAGACTGGCATTCCTAGAATAGGGGATGCAAACTTGGCAGTAAATGCTGGGTTTGAAATCGCACTCTGATCAACCACGATGTTTATCGCATTCACACTCTTTGCCAGTGCTACTCCATTTACATCGGTAATCGTGCCACGAGGAGCTTGCAGCGTCGCTACGTTCTCCATCTCGTTAACAGCCCAAGTTCTAATTGAGTTAGCGGTTATCACCTGAACCCAAATAACCTTAGCGACGAATATCGTCATAAAGATTAAAGTCAGCGCGATTAAAACTTGGATGCGCTTGCGTACTAGAGCGAAATTACCCAATTGATCCTCCAGCAACTGCCTCGGCTGCAGGAACAAGTGGTTCGTCAAGGTTTAGGAATGCCGGATTTACAGAAGGCTTCATGCCCATCTCAGTTGCAGCAGCAGCTAAGGCCATTGGTGATGAGATTCGATCTAACTGGCGTATATAAGCTTCTCGTTGATCAGTCAATAAGCGAGCTTCAAGTTGTAGCTTTGAAAGTCTGAATGCATCTTGCGCCAGAAGCGTATTGATAAAGAGTAGGGATACTAGACCTAAGGCTCCGATACCTGTTAAGAAAAGAATGAAAACTTTCTGGTCGGCTCGCTTATCGATATCGATCTTTGGAACTAAGCGAAGAGCAACTTCAGAAGAACGCTCAATCACTTTCCGTTTTGATCGACTGATTGCTGGAGCTAGCGCTGTAATTGCCATTATGCGGCCAACCGTTCTATTGCACGTAGACGAACTGATTGCGCGCGCGAGTTCGCGGCAATCTCTGCTTCACTTGGTAAAACCGAACCGCGAACGACAAGCGCAAATTTCGCAGCGAATTCAGGAAGATCGATTGGCAGGTCACGTGGTGTACCTGATGTTGTTGCTTGGGTAAAAAACTCTTTAACAATTCGGTCTTCGAGTGACTGGAACGACATCACTACTAGACGGCCGCCGACTTTAAGTAGTTCAAGAGCTTGTGGAATGGCGCGGTTAACTGCGCCAAGCTCATCATTAGTTTCGATGCGCAGCGCTTGGAAAGTGCGCTTGGCTGGATTCCCACCGGTACGACGAGTCGCCGCCGGGATACTCTCTTTAACTAAAGTAGCGAGCTGCGCAGTTGAATTAAGTGGGGCCTTAGCGCGCTCTTTAACAATGTTTTCAACGATTCGAGTTGCAAATTTTTCTTCACCATAGGTGCGCAAAATTCTTACTAGTTCGCCTGGCGCGTAAGAGTTTAGAATTTCGCTTGCAGTAATACCAGTTGATCGATCCATTCGCATATCAAGTGGTGCGTCTTGGGAATACGAAAACCCGCGATCGCTCTGATCAAGTTGCATTGATGAAACACCTAGATCGAAAAGAATTCCATCAACTTTTTCAAATCCAAAACTATTTACTACATCGGTAATCTCATCAAAAATTGCGTGGTTTAGTTTTACTCGGTTTTCATATTTAGCTAACCGATTCTTGGCTTTGACAATTGCATCTAAATCACGATCAATCCCGATTAAAACTAGATTTGGATTTGATTCAAGTAACGCTTCGCTATGTCCACCAAGGCCAAGAGTCGCATCAACGACGACAGGAGTTTCTGATTTGTTAATTGCCGGGGTTAGAAGATCAACGCAGGTGTCCCGCATTACTGAAATATGTTCTAGCATCTTCTCCCCCTTTCGATAAGTACTGCTTTGCTTCTTTACTGCTTGTGTTCCATGTTCTGTTTTTCGTTATCGCTATCTGTTCTGGTCACCGCCGGCCGACGGAATTTCATAAACGGCACCGGGGAAGGGGCGCCGTTTTCGTAGGGTCGGCGGTGGCCAAAAGAGATAGTGGTTAGATCAAAAGAGACCTGGGAACACCTCCTCGGAAACTTCAGCGAATCCCTTTTCGCGATCGCTTAGGTATTGGTTCCAA
>CAXNEB010000003.1:0-61025 GCA_964201645.1 Candidatus Planktophila sp. | reverse complement strand
CGCGAGATCCGCGATATCGATCACGCTAACTCAATCAAGGCAACTCTTGAAGCAGCAACTCTTACCATCAAGGTAAAAGTTGGTACCGGAAATCGTCTATTCGGTTCAGTAACCGATAAAGATGTAGCAGCAGTAATCAAGAGCGCAGTCGCGATCGATATCGATCGTCACAGCATCAAGATGGCTGGCCACATCAAGAAGATTGGTACTCATTCAGCAAAGGTCTCACTAGATCACCACGTAACTGCCACAATCACTTTGAGCGTTGTAGCTGAATAACTAAATTAAATTAGAACGGGCCCGGCGCTAATTGCGTCGGGCCCGTTTTATTTTGTAACTTTGCCTCTCATCTCAACTAATGAGAAAAAGTTATTTACTTTCATACACAACGATGTAAGGCGATGTAACGCTACTGACCTGCACCTTTAGAGATTAATCAAAGAAAACTCAGAGATACCCACAATTTATCCACCGCTTTGTGCACAGGAATTCACGCTTATCCACCGACTTATCCCCAGCTTTACCCACATGCACATGCAGGGATATTCGCTTAACGGGGCTAGCGCTCATACCTTTGCGTCCGTAAGCGTAATTCACGCTTAATCTGACGAAAAAGCCAGTACAAATGTCAGTGGCTAATGGGAGGTTTTACGCGTGAGCATCGCAGAACTTCCTAACCGTGGCGGACAACAGAACAACTCCTCATATAACTCTGCGCCAGAATTTGAGCGCACTCCACCACAAGATTTAATTGCCGAACAATCTGTTCTCGGCGGAATGTTGCTAAGTAAAGATGCGATTTCCGATGTAGTTGAAATTTTACGCGAGCGCGATTTTTATCGTCCAGCGCACGAACTTATTTACGATGTAATTATTGATCTCTATGGTCGCGGCGAACCAGCGGACGCAGTAACTGTTTCGGCTGAACTTGCAAAACGTGGCGACATTGCGCGCGCTGGTGGTGCACCTTATTTACACACTTTGATTTCTTCCGTTCCAACTGCAGCTAACGCTGGTTACTACGCAAAGATTGTGCGCGAGCGCGCAATCATGCGTCGCTTAGTTGAAGCTGGCACCAAGATTGTGCAACTTGGTTACACCGTCGAAGGTGATGTCGATGAAGCAGTAGATCAAGCACAGGTCGAAGTATTTCAAGTTACCGAGCGACGAACCTCTGAAGATTATGTTCAACTAAGTACGTTGTTGCCACAAGCACTCGATGAGATCGAAGCAATCTCGAAAGGTGTTGGTATCGAAGGCGTAATGACTGGTTTCCGCGACCTAGATAAATTAACTAATGGTTTGCATCCAGGAAACATGATTGTTTTAGCTGCGCGTCCTGCGGTTGGTAAATCAACACTTGGATTAGATATCGCGCGTCAAGCATCAATTCATGATGGAAAAACTTCAGTTATTTTCTCACTTGAAATGTCACGTTCTGAAATCACTATGCGTATGTTGTCATCCGAAGCAAAGGTTGGCTTAAATAATATTCGCTCCGGTGCACTCTCTGATGAAGAGTGGTCACGCTTAGCTCGACGTATGGGCGAAATTTCAAATGCACCTTTATTTATTGATGATTCACCAAATCTTTCTATGATGGAAATTCGTGCGAAAGCTCGTCGCTTAAAGCAACGCCACGATTTAAAGCTAATTGTCATTGATTACCTGCAGCTGATGACCTCTGGCAAGCGTGTAGAGAACCGCCAACAAGAGGTTTCTGAGTTCTCTCGCCACTTAAAGTTGATGGCCAAAGAGCTCGACGTTCCGGTAATTGCGATCTCACAGCTCAACCGTTCGCCTGAACAGCGCTCTGATAAGAAACCAATGCTCTCTGATCTCCGTGAATCAGGTTCGATCGAACAAGATGCCGACGTTGTTATCTTGTTACACCGCGATGATTTATATGATCCGCAGAGTCGATCAGGCGAAGCAGATTTAATTGTGGCAAAGCACCGTAACGGACCAACTCGCACAATTACCGTTTCAGCACAGCTTCACATTGCTCGCTTTGTTGATATGCCGCTAAATAGTGGAATGCAAGATTTCACACAACAACGGGAACCTGAAGAAAACTAATTCCCTAAAATATTATTTTGCCGCGCTTCGTGCGCGATCTGCCATATAGATTCCGGCAATAACAATCACGCCACCGATTAATTGAATAGCAGTCCAAGATTCACCAAACCACACCCATGCAACAGCGCCAGCAAAAATTGGCTCTAGCATTCCAAAGGCACTAGTTGTTGAAGCTGAAAGATTGCGCAGACCATTCATTACACAAAGGTATGGAAGTACGGTTCC
The DNA here is from genome assembly GCA_964201645.1 of Candidatus Planktophila sp. Taxonomy (GTDB): domain Bacteria; phylum Actinomycetota; class Actinomycetes; order Nanopelagicales; family Nanopelagicaceae; genus Planktophila. The sequence goes on along the minus strand of CAXNEB010000003.1, from coordinate 58,721 downwards.
AATTAGGACTACATAAAGAATAAGTACCCAACCTGAAGTGTTATATCCCTCGAGGGCACCTCCTAATGGAATTGACACTGTGAAAATATCGAATGGGAAAGCCCAAATCGGCATCAACAAAGACCAGGCAAGTGCTGCAAAACCAAAGCCCCACATTGTGACTGATTGATTATCGCGTTGCGCAGTGATTCCTTCGCCAGCTAAGAAGAAGAAAGCCAGTGCAAATGCTGCGCCAAGGGCGGCAAGCACACCAATTCCATCGAGGGTTAAACCTTTCCAAACTTGAGCGACGAATGCCAGGCCAAGTAGCGCTAAGAAGAGCGCGGCCCACATTTCATTAGGCACATGCTTCTTGCGCACATAACGTAGGTAAAGCACGATCCAGACTGGGGCAGTGAATTCAATAAGTAGGGCGATGCTCACGTGCATGCGGGAAATAGCTAAGAAATAGGCGCCATTTACGGCCGCGATTCCAATAGTGCCAAGGGCCGCTAAACGAGGAATCTCGCGCTTGGTAAGACGCAAAGTTTTTGGTGCGCGCCAAGCGATATAGGCCGCGAGAATAAAAAAAGTTGAGATTGAACGAACTTGGGCTAATCGCCAAGCCGAAATGTAATCATTAAGCAGCAGTTTTGAGGCGATACCGTTTGACGCAAACATGATCGCAGCAAGAGTTAAGAGAATCTCGCTACGGCGCTCTTTAAGCATCTGGCAAGGGTAACCGATTGGCTACTCTAGCGAGCGTTTAGAAGGCTGCGTCTGAGATATTCATGATCGAATTGTCGGTTGCTTCGACAATTTTTCGATCAGCGGTGATGTGTGGCAAATAATTGGTTACAAAGAACTTAGCTGAGGCGATCTTGCCGTTATAGAACTCAAGATCTTTGCCAGCGTTAGGAATCTTTTCCAGAGCAATGTCGGCCTGACGCAGCAATAGCCAAGCAGTAATGATGTCGCCAACTGCCATTAAGCAGCGCGAAGTATTTAAACCAACGGTGTAAATCTTCTCGGCTTCGGTTTGGGACTCCATTGCATGCCCTACCAAGGTAGCGATGATTGCATTTAAATCACCGAGCGCTTTTAGTAGCGCTTCTTTTTCAGCAGTATGTGCGCCACCAGTTTCGGCAAAAGTTTTAATTTCTTTGCCAAGTAAGCCAATTGCGCGGCCACCATCTTTAACAATTTTACGGAAGAAGAAATCAAGACCCTGAATTGCAGTTGTGCCTTCATACAAAGTATCAATCTTGGCATCGCGCACATATTGCTCAAGTGGCCAATCACGAGTAAATCCTGCGCCACCAAATGTTTGTAGTGATTCAGTTCCCAGAAGTGTCCATGATTTTTCAGAACCATAACCCTTAACAACCGGAAGCAATAAATCATTTAGCGCTTCCATATCTTTTATGCGGTCAGCATCGCCGGCTTGGGTGGCAAGCTCGATTTCATCTTGGATAGAAGCTGTGTAAAGCACTAGCGCACGCATACCTTCGCTATAAGACTTCTGCACCATTAGCGAACGGCGGACATCTGGGTGGCGAATAATTTCAACACGAGGACTAGCTTTATCGTTCATAACTTTCATGTCGCCGCCCTGAATGCGCTGCTTTGCATAAAGCAGCGCTTGTTGGTAACCAGCCGATAGCGTTGCAATAGCTTTAGTTCCAACCATCATGCGCGCAAATTCAATAACTTTAAACATCTGTGCAATACCTTCATGCACTTCACCTAACAAGTAGCCAACAGCTGGCTCTTTCTCACCTAAGTTAACTTCACAAGTAGCCGAAACGTTAAGTCCCATTTTATCTTCTAGCGCTGTTACATAAACGCCATTGCGCTTTCCAAGTTCGCCAGTTTCTAAATCAAACATAAACTTTGGAATTAAAAACAGTGAGAGTCCCTTTGTTCCTGGGCCGCCACCTTCGCGACGAGCAAGAACAAAGTGCATTACATTGTCGTAAAAATCCGCATCTCCCGAAGTAATGTAACGCTTTGTGCCAGTGATGTGCCAAGTTCCATCAGGTTGTTGAACAGCTTTACTACGGCCGGCACCAACATCAGAACCAGCATCTGGTTCTGTGAGTTGCATAGTTGCACCCCAATGCTTTTCGACCATGAACTGCGCCATTTTTTTCTGTGGCTCTGTTCCTAAAACGTAAGCAACTTGAGCGAATGCATAACCTGATGCATAGATATGAATAGCTGGGTTTGAACCCAAAACCATTTCAGCCATTGCCCAACGCACTGATGGCGGAACTTTCATGCCACCTAATTCAACTGGTGCATCAAGACGCCACCATTCACCATCAACGTAAGCCTTATATGATTTTTTAAAACTCTCCGGCAAAGTTACATTGCCAGTCTCTTTATTAAGAATCGCACCAACGCGATCGCCTTCAACAAAGGAAGCAGCTAGATCGTTTTCACAAAGACGCTTCATCTCTTCGAGCATGCCGATGGCGGTGTCACGATCGACATCACCGTATGGGGCAGTGCCCATAACGCTCTCGCGGCCCAAGAGGTCAAAGAGGCAGAATTCAATATCGCGCAGGTTGGCTATGTAATGGCTCATGGGCAAATAATGCTACCCATCAGTAACTTAGGCAAGTGCTAGAGCAGATAGGCGTGTTCGCTGGGGTAGGCTCCCACTCGTGCTACTTAGTGATCGCGATATTCGAGCTGAAATTGCCGCTGGCCGGGTTGCAGTTGAGCCCTTTGCCGAGTCAATGGTTCAGCCTTCCAGTGTTGATGTTCGGCTAGATCGCTTTTTCCGGGTCTTTGAAAATCACAAATATTCGGTTATCGATCCATCGATCGAACAATCAGAGCTGACTCGCGAAGTCGTGGTTGAACCCAACGAGCACTTCATTTTGCATCCAGGCGAATTCGTATTGGCTTCAACTTATGAAATTATCACTTTGCCTGATGACATTGCCGGTCGCCTTGAAGGAAAATCATCCCTTGGTCGCCTTGGCCTATTAACTCACTCAACTGCTGGCTTTATTGACCCAGGTTTTTCAGGCCACATCACGCTCGAACTTTCAAATGTAGCAAATTTGCCAGTAAAACTATTTCCAGGAATGAAGATTGGGCAACTTTGTCTAATCAAACTCTCATCTCCGGCTGAGCATCCTTACGGTTCAGCCGTTTATGCTTCTCGATATCAAGGCCAACGCGGACCAACCGCTAGCCGTTCTTGGATCAATTTCCACCAAACAATAATTCAGTAATTAGAAGGAGTCAACATGAAGACAGCTCTTATTGTCGGCGGAATTGTTTTATTACTAGTTATTTTCTTTGTAGCTCAGTACAACCGCTTAATTAGATTAAATATTGCAGTCGATGAAGCATTTGCGCAGATTGAAGTACAACTAAAGCGTCGCGCCGATTTGATTCCTAATTTAGTTGAAACCGTCAAGGGTTATGCCACACACGAACAATCAACATTCGATGCGGTAATAACTGCGCGCGCCAAAGCCACAACTGCTTCAACTGTCGCTGATACTGCAGCAGCTGATGGCATGTTGACTCAAGCGCTACGCGGATTATTGGCAGTAGCTGAGGCTTACCCTGATCTAAAAGCATCTGCTAACTTCATCTCATTGCAAGAAGAACTTTCAACAACTGAAAATAAAGTTGCTTTTTCACGTCAGTTCTACAATGACAGCGTGCGCTTGTTAAATACCGCCGTTAAAACTATTCCGACCCTTTTCTTTGCTGGCTTTGCCAAAGTAGATGAGCGCGAATTCTACGAAGTTGACGATGCGACTAACCGAAACGCTCCAAACGTAAACTTCTAAAGGCCTATGGCAACATTCTCTTTTCGTGAAGCGCAAAGTTCTAACAAGCGCAAAACCTTCTTTCTTTTAGGCGTAATGGGCGCTCTGACGTGGCTAGTTCTAATTTCAATCTTTACCTATCTTGGCACGAGCAGCGCAGCTATTGTTCCAATTGCAGTCGGGATAACTTTGTTTTCAGTCTGGGGCTCTTACTACGGCTCGGATAAATTAGTTTTAACCATGACTGGTGCAAAATTAATTCAAGAGAGCGATAATCCAAAGTTATTTGGCTTGGTTCAAGAGATCACTATCGCCAGTGGATTACCAATGCCAAAAGTAGCGATCGTTGAAGACAGTGCACCTAATGCTTTTGCGACGGGGCGAAACCCTGAACATGCTCTTATTGCATTTACTACTGGAATTTTAGATGCGATGGATCGCGATCAATTGCAAGGCGTGATCGCGCATGAAATGGCACATGTTGGCAATCGCGATACTTTAGTTTCAGCAGTTGCTGCCACGACAGCAGGCGTAATCGCACTAATCAGTGACATTTTGATGCGCATGATGTGGTTTGGCGGTGGCCGTCGTGATCGTGATAGCAATGGCAATCCGATCATGTTGGTCGTATCGTTGGTGGTTTTGATTTTGGCGCCAATTGCCGCAATGATGTTGAAATCTGCTATTTCACGCAAGCGAGAATCTTTGGCCGACGCAACTGCAGTTGCCTTTACTCGCAACCCTGCCGGTTTGCGTAGCGCACTTGAAGTACTAGCCGCTGATTCAACAGTGGTGCGTCAGAAATCAACCGCTGTTGCACATATCTGGATTGAGTCTCCACTAGATGCCAAAGCAGTATCGAAAATGTTTGCTTCGCATCCACCAATTCAAGAACGTATTGCAACGCTGCGCGCGATGGAGTCGCTTAACTAGCTCCGAGCGGAAAGAAGACTGTGAAAGTTGCGCCTTCACCCAATTTTGAATCAACACTTACTTTGCCACCATGTGCCTGCATAACAGAGGCAACAATTGAAAGACCTAAGCCACTGCCTTCTTCTTTGGCTCGGTTACGCGATGGATCTGCGCGATAAAAACGTTCAAAAATACGGGCTTGATCCTCTTGCGATAAGCCCGGTCCTGAATCGGCAATCGAAATAGAGGTGCCTTTATCATTACTATCTACAGAAACAGTAATCGGGGTACCAACCGGTGTATGAATTCGAGCGTTTGCTAATAGATTTGCAATAACTTGGTGAATTTTACCGGCATCACCAAGTACGAAAGCTTCTTCAGGCAAATTAAGAGTGATCGGATGATCCGGCCCCGCTGCTCTGGCCGATTCAACTGCCTCGGTAACTAGGTCAGTGAGATCTACAGGCGCAGTTACTAACTCGCGCGATTGGTCTAATCGAGCCAGCGTTAATAGATCTTCAACTAAAGCACCCATGCGCACTGATTCATTCTCAATTCGACCTACGAGTTCAGAAGTCGCAGCCTCACCTTTAACCGCGCCTTGTCGATGGAGCTCAGCAAAGCCACGAATTGCTGTTAATGGAGTGCGTAGTTCATGGCTCGCATCTGCCACAAATCGGCGAAGTTTGTTTTCACTTGCAGTGCGGGCGGTGAAAGATTCTTCAATTCGCGAGAGCATCGCATTGAGTGAAGTAACCAACCGACCAACTTCAGTATCAGGTTTAGCATCAGGTAGACGGGCAGATAAATCACCAGCTGCGATTCTTTCGGCTGTTTCTTCAACCGCGACTAGTGGCCGCAGTCCAACTCTGATCACTAATCGCGAGGCGAAACCAATCAAGAGAAGTGCAATAAGGCCAATCAAAACAAAGACAACCCGCAAACGTGCAGATGTTTCATCTACCCCAGATAATGATTGTGCGACAAAGACAGAACCCATTGCAGATGGCAGCACTCGTGCCAAAACCCGGAAGTCAGAACCTGGAATTTCTAAAGTGAATGGCCGATTTCCATATTCAGCAGCCCTTGCAGGCAAAGTACCAACAACATAATCGGTTATCTCTTGAGAATTTAAGTCACCGCCTACGCCACCTACATAGTTACCGAATGGATCAAGTAATGTGATTGATACCGAGCTTGGAACGCTGCGTAAAGGTGCTTGTGTGGCAGCAACCTTAGCTACCGAATTTTCATCGTCTGAGTCACTCTGAATTCCGGCGCGATCAACTCGCAGAAGAGCGCCATCTGCAACACTTAGTAATTGCTGATCTACTTGCTGAAGTAAGAATTTTTGCATTGCATTTTGCGCAACAAAATCTGAAACCGTAAAACCTAGTGCGGATAAAAGCAATACGCCGACGAGGAGTCGGTTTCGTAAGCTCGCACTAGATAGCGGGTTTCGATTCTGCATTCAGTAATTATTTCGGTGGAATTCGGAGTCGGTACCCAACGCCACGCACGGTATGAATTAAAGCTGGTTCGTAGATATCTATTTTCTTACGTAAGTAAGACACGTAGGTCTCAACAATGCCGGCATCGCCACGGAAATCGTATTGCCAAACATGATCGAGGATCTGGGATTTTGAAACCACGCGATCGGCATTAATCATTAGATAACGGAGAAGTAAAAATTCAGTAGGGGAAAGATCGATTAAATTACCAGCACGATGAACTTCGTGGGTAGCTTCATCTAACTCGAGGTCAGCAAAACGAATTTTCTCTTCGTCGTTAACAGTAGAGGTTGCACCTGTGCGACGTAGAAGTGAGCGTAAACGCGCCACAAGTTCTTCAAGGCTAAATGGTTTGGTCATGTAATCATCGCCACCGATGGTCAAACCAGCAACTTTATCTTCCATGCCATCTTTTGCAGTTAGGAATAGGACGCCAATATTTTGACCTTCGTTGCGAATACTTTTACAAACTTCAAAGCCATCCATACCTGGCATCATTACATCGAGCACCATTGCATGCGGCTTAAATTCTTCGGCAACTAGTAGGGCTTCTGAACCATTATTTGCAGTCCGCACATCAAAACCAACAAAACGAAGACTGGTTGAAATCAAATCGCTAATGCTCGATTCATCATCAACTACGAGAATGCGTTGGTTATTGCTTTCGCCCTTACTCATGACTTCCTCTCTAAATTTCCAGGATTTTTTATTCCCGGGGCCACCCAACGTGGCTTAAGAGAAGGATCCTTAGGACACCTGAGAATTATCTGAGGATAGACTCGATTGAGCCTGTGGCTTTACCGCTCTCAAGAGGGCTTGAGCGACATCTAAGACCTCAACATCTGATTCGCGAGCAGTCATGCCATCGGTAACCATGATCCGGCAGAACGGGCAGGCAACGGCGACTTCGTCGACACCGGTAGCAATAGCTTCATCAACACGGCTTAGATTGATTCGCTCGCCAATTTTCTCTTCCATCCACATGCGACCACCACCGGCTCCGCAGCAGAACGAACGTTCTTGATTACGTGGCATCTCAGTTACTTTCACACCAGTTGCATTTAGCAATTCGCGTGGCGGCTGATAAATCTCATTGTGGCGACCCAAATAACAAGGATCATGATAAGTCAGAGAGGTAGTTGCCTTATTTACTGGGATTAATTTCTTTTCCCGAACTAACTGGTTTAACAATTGCGTGTGGTGAATCATTGTTAGCTCAAAACCACTTTGTGCGTAGTCTCTGCCGATAGTGGTAAAGCAATGAGGGCAAGTTACAACAATCTTCTTATTACCCTTTGAGACATCACGATTTGCGAATACCTCATTAAAAGTATCGATGTTCTCACGCGAAAGTATTTGATACAAGAATTCATTACCACTTCGGCGAGCTGGATCTCCAGTACAGGTCTCGCGCTTTCCTAGAACTGCGAAATTAACACCGGCCATGTGAAGTAATTCAGCAACTGCCTTAGTTGTTTTCTTGGCACGTTCTTCATAAGCACCCGCGCAGCCAACCCAGAATAAGTATTCAACTTCATCAGGCAATACGCCTTCAACAACGCTAATTGGGAAGTCACATTCTGCAATCCATGCTTCACGATCATTACGGTTAGCACCCCAAGGGTTGCCAGCTTTTTCAAGATTGCGGAAAGTCCCGCCCAGTTCAGTTGGAAATTCTGATTCCACCAAGACTTGGAAGCGACGCATATTTACAATGTGATCAACGTGCTCAATATCTACTGGACATTCGTTTACACAAGCACCGCAAGTGGTGCAAGACCAAAGCACATCAAGTGAAATCGGGGCATTCTCGCCAACTAATACTTCATTTTCCACGACCTTAGACATGGCGTGATCGCGCATAGCCATAATCAATAGCTTTGGCGATAGCGGTTTATCAGTGTGCCAAGCAGGGCATTGCGATTGGCAACGTCCACACTCGGTACATGAAGTCATGTCGAGTAGACCTTTCCAAGAAATGTCGCCCCGATTTCCGAGACCAAAGACATCATCTTCGGCTGGATCTTCAAAGTTAACTGGCTTGCCGTGCGACAACATTTCAGGCAACGGACCAAGTGAGTTCTTGCCGTCGGCATTGCGCTTAAAGAAAATGTTAAATGGTGCCAAGAATCGATGCCAAGCAACACCCATCGTGAAGTTAGAAGCGATAACTACAAACCAGAGCATTGAGATAAAGATTTTAATTGCGGCGATTACTTGAATCGAAGTTGTAATTTGGCCGAGCGATAATTCTTTAAACATTTCGGCAATCCACCAAGTGGTTATGTAATGACGATTGCGCGTTGTTTCTTCAGAGAGCGCGCCTTCAAGACCACGCAATGCGATAACACAAAATACGATTGCCAGAATTGTGGCTTCGACGTAGTACGCCTTCCAGTTTCCAGAACCTAAGAACCGAGAGGTGCGTCCCTTATGAAAGAAGCGAGTGAATTGGCGGATAAGTATTAAAGCAACAATTCCAATTCCAGTAAGCCAAGTAATTAACTCAACGAAATATTCATAGGGCCAGAAATGTCCGATTACCGGAATCGCCCAACGTTGATTAACAATTAAGAAATAAGCTTGAACCAGCGTTCCGAATAATGCGCCGAAACCGATCATGACAAACCAGTGTGCAATTCCAGTACCGGTGAAATTAAGCATCTTGGTGTGGCCAAGCGTTTCTTTTAAGGTGTTTTTAAGACGAGCGCCGCGATTGCCGCTACGGGTTGGGTCAGCTGCGCCTTTTTTATAAATACCTATTAATTGGCGAACCCGAACTGCCAACAGGGTTAGGGCTGCGACCGTGATGCCGTAGGCAATGATCATTAGAGCGAGCGTTAGCGTCATGTGGATCAGGGTAAAGGGAAAATTGCGCGGGAATAAGTTTCTAGGGCTGTGGGTTACACCCTATGGAAACCTGAGTCGCCCCGACTCAAGTATTTGGGTATGATCGACTCATGTCCCGCTGATAAGCGGAGCCTGGGGTCAGGAAAAGGCCCAAATAAGCGTAAATTGATAAGTAGAAATTGGAGCAATGAAGATGGCCAGAGCAGTAGGAATCGATCTAGGAACCACCAACAGCTGTGTTTCCGTTCTAGAAGGCGGCGAACCAGCGGTTATCGCCAACGCCGAAGGTGCACGTACGACTCCATCGATTGTGGCTTTTGCTAAAAACGGCGAAGTACTAGTCGGTGAAGTTGCAAAGCGTCAGTCGGTAACAAATGTTGATCGCACCATTCGTTCAGTTAAGCGCCACATGGGTACTAACTGGACTATTGATATCGACGGTAAGAAATACACTGCGCAAGAAATTTCAGCACGCGTTCTACAAAAGCTAAAGCGCGATGCCGAGGCATATCTTGGCGAAACCGTAACTGATGCGGTTATTACCGTACCGGCATACTTCAACGACGCACAGCGCCAAGCAACCAAAGAAGCTGGCGAAATTGCCGGCCTAAATGTGCTTCGTATTATTAACGAGCCAACATCTGCAGCACTTGCATACGGTCTTGATAAAGGCGATCAAGAACAAACAATTCTTGTTTTCGACTTAGGTGGCGGAACTTTCGACGTATCACTACTTGAAATTGGCGATGGCGTTGTTGAAGTTAAAGCAACTAACGGCGATAACAATCTTGGCGGCGATGATTGGGATGATGCACTTGTGCAACACCTAGTAAAGACATTTGCTGCACAATCAGGTATTGATTTAGCAAAAGATAAGATGGCGATGCAACGTGTTCGTGAAGCGGCTGAAAAAGCAAAGATCGAACTTTCATCGTCACAGCAAGCATCAATTAACTTGCCTTACATCACTGTTGATGCTGAGAAAAATCCATTGTTCCTTGATGAAACAATCACTCGCGCACAGTTCCAATCACTTACTGCCGATCTACTTAATCGTTGCAAGAAGCCATTCCAAGCGGTTCTAAAAGATGCTGGAATTCCTATTGCTGATATCGATCACGTAGTTCTAGTTGGTGGTTCAACTCGTATGCCAGCAGTTGTCGATCTAGTTCGCGAACTTACTGGTGGAAAAGAGCCAAATAAGGGCGTAAATCCTGATGAAGTTGTAGCTGTAGGAGCTGCGCTTCAAGCCGGTGTTCTAAAGGGCGAAGTTAAGGATGTTCTACTTCTTGATGTAACACCACTATCCCTTGGTATCGAAACCAAGGGCGGCGTTATGACTAAGTTGATCGAGCGCAACACAACTATCCCAACAAAGCGCAGCGAAATCTTTACAACTGCTGATGATAATCAACCAGCTGTGCAGATCCAGGTGTTCCAAGGCGAACGCGAAATGGCGGCTTATAACAAGAAGCTCGGCATGTTCGAACTAACCGGTCTACCACCTGCTCCACGCGGAGTTCCGCAGATTGAAGTTGCTTTCGATATTGATGCTAACGGCATCGTGCACGTATCAGCTAAAGATCTTGGTACCGGCAAAGAGCAGAAGATGACTATCACCGGTGGTTCATCTCTTTCTAAAGAAGAGATTGATCGCATGATGAAGGATGCCGAATCGCACGCTGAAGAAGATCGTAAGCGTAAAGAAGAAGCAGAGATCCGCAACAACGGAGATTCACTTCTTTACCAAACTGAAAAGTTCTTGAAGGATAATGAAGATAAGTTTACTGAAGGCGAAGCTGCTGAAAAGAAGGCTGAAACCGAAACCGAACTTGCTGTTCTAAAGAGCGCTCTAGAAGGTAGCGATCTTGAAGCAATCAAGGCGGCAACTGAAAAAGTTGCAACTGTCAGCCAAGCGCTAGGCGCCGCACTTTATGCAGCAGCAGCTGCAACCGAAGGTGCTGCAACACCTAACGAAGATGGCGTGGAAGATGCCGAGATTGTGGATGAAGGAAAGTAATTGACTTCAGAAACTCAAGAGAATATCGAGCCGGCTTTAGAAGAAGTTGGTATTGAAAATCCAGAAGCGGGTCAAGAAATTGACCCGCTTGCTGTGATGACTGCTGACTTACAACGCCTACAAGCTGAGTACGCCAATTACCGCAAACGAGTTGAGCGCGACCGTGCAGTTGCTTCAGAAATCGCAATTGCCTCTGTGCTAAATGAGCTATTACCCCTATTAGATGGGCTTGATAGAGCAGCTGAGCACGAAGAGCTAACTGGTGGATTTAAGGCTATCGCTGATCAACTAAATTCCATTACTTCACGTATCGGGCTAGAAAAGTTCGGCGAAGCCGGTACCGAGTTTGATCCACAGATTCATGATGCGCTGATGCATGAAACTTCTGCCGATGTCTTAGTACCTACTGCCAGCAAGATTTTGCAATCTGGCTATAAGTTCAAAGAGCGCATTTTGCGACCAGCAAGTGTCGCAGTGACAGATCCGGCGGGAGAATAACCAATGGCAGCGCGTGATTTATACGAAAAGGATTTCTATAAAATCCTGGGCGTATCAAAGAACGCGCCTGCCGACGAGATTAAAAAGAAGTATCGTTCACTTGCCCGCGAGTTACACCCAGATAAAAACAAAGGCGATGTAAAACTCGAGGAACAGTTCAAGGCTGTTTCTGAAGCGTATGACATTTTAGGCGACGACAAAAAACGCGCAGAATATGATGAAGCTCGTTCGCTTTATGAAAAAGGCGGAATGCGCGCACCGATGGGTGGCGGAAATTTCCAAGGTGGCGATTTTGGCGACATTTTTAGTGGCGGTAACCCACAAGATATTTTCGCGAATCTCTTTGGTGGTGGGCGACGTGGGCCACGCAAAGGTCAAGATCTACAAACCGAAGCCACCATTACTTTTAAAGAATCTATCTTTGGAACCACTTTAGATCTGCGACTTTCAACCGATGGCGGACCAGCTCAAAACATTACTGCGCGAGTACCAGTTGGCGTTAATGATGGAGCAAAGATTCGTGTTAAAGGTAAAGGCGCACCAGGTGAAGCTGGCCCCGGCGATTTATTCATTCTCTTACATGTAAAGCCGCACTCTGTTTTTGCACGTAAAGGTGAGAACTTAACAATTACTTTGCCAGTTACCTTTCCCGAAGCTGCCCTTGGTGCAGATATTAAAGTTCCAACTCTTACCGGCGATGATGTAACTGTGCGCTTGGCGCCAGGCACCTCAAATGGCCGGGTTTTACGCGTAAAAGGCCGTGGAGTTACCAAGACTGGCACAACTGGAGATTTATTAGTCACAGTAGAAGTGCAAGTTCCTAAACGACTTGATCAAAAAAGTGAAGAGGCACTAAAGAATTTTGCCAGCGCAACGCAAGATGAAGATGTTCGAGCCGAATTTAACAGTAAGGCAAACTTATGAACATTGAAAATGATAAGAATCTGCCCGATGATGATGCCGGCGTTTATGTAATTTCAGTTGCGGCCGAATTATCTGGCATGCATCCGCAAACCTTACGTCAATACGATCGCATGGGATTAGTTTCACCTGATCGAACCAGTGGCCGCAACCGCAGATATTCGTTGCGAGATATTGCATCCCTGCGAATGGTGCAACGTTTAGTAGGCGAAGGAATTAATCACGCAGGCATTAAACGAATAATCGAACTGGAATCAGCAATGGCTAATATGGCACTCGAGGTCGCCAAGTTGCGAATCGAAGTTGATGCACTTATTGAAGCTAATCCACCCAAGGGATTAGTTGCGCGCAAGAAACAACCAGTAATTCTCTACGAAGAAGAGAAGTAGTTAGAAGTACTGGCCCTTGGTTTTCCAGCCAGTCAAGACTTTTTCGGCTGGCGATTTCAAAACATCTTCCAAAACTGCGGCATAAATATCGCGGAAATCTGTAGTTACCGCTAAGTCACCGTTGATTAATTTAGAGAGCGATGGTTGCTCGCCATAGAATCCACCTTTGACGCGATCACCGATTAAAAATACCGGACCTGCAGTTCCATGATCGGTGCCTTGAGAAGCATTTCCCTGTACTCGACGGCCAAATTCGGAGTAAACCATGGTGACAATATCTTTACCGCGCGGAGTATTTTTCATCTGGCTTGCGAATCTAGAAAGTGCAGTTGAAACTGTGCCAAGAAGTGCTGCTTGAGCATTTGCTTCATTTGCGTGGGTATCAAAACCGCCGAGGGAAACCGACCAAACCCGCGTAGGAGAGCCTGCAGCAATGAGTTTGGCGACTACATCTAGTTGTTGGGCGAGATTTGAATCTCCGCCAGCATTGCCACCATTTACTGTCGGTAGATCATCGGCAACCGGTGCTGGCATCTTAAGAACCGGCGTGATCGTATTTGAAACGCTAAAAAGTGTGCGCATTGAAGTTGCTGCAGCTGCCATCAACTTGTTATCACTTGAGGCAGCCTTGGCCAGCTTTTGACAATCTTTGGCAAACGTTCCAGTTGGAATTACTAAGCCGCCTAATGGCAGCGCAGAACCTGATCGCTTTTCGCCAGCCAGAAGTGGTGGCAATACGGAACCTAAACTAATAGCCAACATTGGATCTACTTGTTGTGACTCAACCCAACGCCCCAACCAACCACTGTTTAACTTGGTAATCGGTGCACCACTTTGCCAAATTGCCATAGAGGTAAAGTGCGAACGATCTGGTTTTGGATAACCAACACCGCGAACTATTGCAACTTTCTTTTGATCCCACATAGTTTTGATGCCGGTCATTGCTGGATTTAAACCTAATTGATCATCAAGTTTTAAAACTTTGTCAGCGGAATATGAAATATCTGGCCGTAATGAGTAGTAAAGCGAATCGGTATATGGAACAACAGTGTTGAGGCCATCGTTGCCACCGTAGAGAGTAACCATAATTAAAATTGGCGTACCCAATGGAAGTGGTCGCGTTTGCGCAGCGTGAGCGATGTCTTCCATTGTTAATAGCGGAGCAGCCGCACCAACTGCAGCAGCACCAGATAGTTGCAAGAACTTACGTCGACTCAAAGTATCCATTTACTGCCTCCTATGCGCTAACTACATATTCCGGACTGCAAATTGCTAATTGCAGTAATTGAGCAGGGTTTGTTTTAACACCATTTAGAGCTAGCCGAGTGCGAGAACTAAATGCCAAAATACCCAACTCATCTTGCAACCAAGCAACCCGATTATTTGGCGGAACCGCTGCTAAAGCATTTAAATCCGCTTGTTTTATCAGCCAAGCTGCAAATTGAATTCGGTACTGGGCGCTAGCAGAACTCAACCAAGATTCATCTGTTGGCCAACCACCAACATTCGGTGGGTTAAAGGGAACTTGAGCCAACTTATCTAAGTAGGACAATAATTGCGCTGGTGTTTTTAAAGCAGAAGGCGTTAGCTTTAAGTACCTGGCAACACCAACAAACCATTCAACCGGTGGCTTAACTATTGAATAACTTGGGTTACTTAAAATCTGCGAATCTGTTATTGCGGCAACTAATTTATTAATTTCGCGTGTTTCGAAAGCTTTCTCTAAAGAATTATCACTCGGTAATTCTAATTGACTAGAAATGAAGCGAAACCAAAATCTTTCAGAAATAAACTTAGCGTTATCTTTTTGAGCAACCAAATGTGCAGCGGCGCTACTGCCATTGAAAGTAGTTGTAGAGCCTAAGATAGTTTTTATACTTGAGTCGTATCGCTTGGCGTTAAAAGTTACTTTTCCTGAAGAGCGTTCAATTTGATATCCAGTTAGTGCTCGCGATAGTTCACGAACATCGGTTTCGGTATATCTATTCACGCCGAGTACGAAAAGTTCCATCAATTCACGAGCTAAATTCTCATTAGGAGATTTGGCAGTATTCTCACCACCGTCTAACCAAAACTGTAGTGCGCCATCATTTAACATGGCAGAAGTCATCTCACCAAAATTGCCGAGTGCGTACTTGCGCAGTGTTTGGTTCTGCAGGTATATCGGGTAGGCATGGTTTAGTTTTCCAATTGCAGTTGCCCAATGTCCGTGCCAGAACCAAGTCATCCGCTCGGTGAGAGCGTGATCAGAAAGCGCCATCCGATCGAGCCACCAAAGTGGTAAATCTTTAACTTGTTGACGAAGTGCAATACTGAACTCAATTAACTCATTTGTCTTTTGAGCAGGTCGAAGTCCTAAATCTGTAATCTTTGGGTCGGCTACTTGAGCAGCACCTGAATCAACTGCAGGTACGCTTAAAAGTGCGCTTTTTGTAGCACTTACGCCATTAGCTAAAGCCGCTTTAAATTCTCCAGGGCGTGGCCCAAAACCAAAGCGGTGGTAGAGCCGCGCGATCTCTAATCGGTTACTTTCCATAACGGCAAATGTAGGTGATTTCAAACAGTTAGGTAAGGTACAGACATGAACTCACACGAAATTCTCCGAGAAGAGATCCTAAACAAGGCTGTTGTACACGGCAAAGTGATTTTATCTTCCGGAAAAGAGGCCGATTACTACGTTGATTTGCGCCGCGTGACCCTTGATTCAGTAGCCGCACCACTTGTCGGTGCTGTAATGCTTGAGCTAACTAAAGATTTAGATTACGAAGCAGTTGGCGGATTAACTCTGGGCGCCGACCCAGTTGCAACTGCGATGATGCATGTTGCGGCGCAACAAGGACGCAAATTAGATTCATTTGTAGTTCGTAAAGCAGAAAAAGCACACGGTCTACAGCGCCGGATTGAAGGACCAGATGTAAAAGGTCGTCGCGTGTTAGCAGTTGAAGATACTTCAACTACTGGTGGTTCAGTTTTAACAGCAGTTGAAGCGCTACAAGAAGCTGGCGCAATAGTGGTTGGCGTTGCAGTTATTGTTGAACGTGGTGCAAAACCAAAAATTGATGAAGCTGGCTTTGAATATCGCGCTGCTTATCAATTAGCAGATCTAGGCCTTTAACATTTGAGTCTTTAGGACAGATGGTGTTTTGAGCGCCATTCCCTAAAAATTTCAATGATCATTGGAACCATTGAAATTAACACAATGATTCCGACTACTCCGTAAAGGTAGTAGTTCGCTGATTCGCTAAGTACATCGCCTAAAAAGTAACCAATCCCCATTGCTACTTGGGTCCAGATAATTCCGCCGATTGCATTCCAGGTAGAAAATGTTCTTCGATCTAATTGCACAACACCGCACATAGGATTTAACAAAGTTCTGGCAAAAGGAATGAAGCGACCAAAAACTAAAGCTTTTCGAGGTCCATATTTATTCAGCCACTTTTCAACTGTACGAACCATTTTTTGATTGAAGAATCGGCTATCTGGCCGCTCAAAAAACTTGCGGCCATACTTTTTGCCGAACCAATAACCAACCTCGCCACCAACAATCGCGGCGACGGGAGCTAGCAGGAATAGAAGGGGTGCAGATAACTTGGCTTCGCCCAAAATATCTGTGCCAGCTTTCGAGGCTGCCATGCCTGCCAGAAAAACAACTTCGCCACCTGGGAAAACCAGCCCGATTAAAAGGCCAGTCTCCATGAAAATGATGCCCAGAACTCCGATCAAGCCCAAGGTAGTAACTACCGAGTTGGCATCAAAGAGGGTTCCGAAGTTCATAGGGCTAGACCCTAGTCGCTCGGTGCCCCTCGTTCCAATAGTTACGCTTACTCGAGTAAATCTGAGGCGATCTGTTCTCAAAAATGCACTAATAGATAGGTGTATTTGCCAATTGGTAGGGGGTTATGCGTAAACTCAGGCAACTTTGTGGGCAAATAGCGCCCCCTGACTCTCCAACGGAGGAGACAAGATGCGGGCAAACGCCTCACTCGTGCAAGTAACCGGAACAAACCTCACCTACGTTTATGTAGTTCTAGCCATCTCACTTGTCGCACTCGGAATCGCTTATGCGCTTCGTGCTCAAGTTTTGGCGCAAGGCGAGGGCACCGAAAAGATGAAGGAAATCGCAGGTGCAGTTCAAGAAGGAGCCGCAGCTTATTTAGCTCGCCAGTTCCGCACTCTTTCCTATTTCGTCGCGATCGTTTTCGTACTTCTTTTTGCACTCCCAGGAGAAACTGATATTCGTATCGGTCGCTCAATCTTCTTCTTGCTAGGTGCAGCATTTAGCGCACTAGTTGGATACAACGGTATGTGGCTGGCAGTTCGCGCAAACGTGCGCGTAGCTGAAGCCGCTCGTCAGAAGAATGCAGAGCGTGCAGTGCAGATCGCATTCCGCACTGGTGGCGTTGTTGGTATGACAACCGTTGGTCTTGGTTTGGTAGGAGCATCACTAGTTGTGATTATCTACCGTGATCAAGCTCCAGCAGTTCTTGAAGGTTTTGGTTTTGGTGCTGCAATGCTCGCGATGTTTATGCGCGTTGGCGGCGGTATCTTCACAAAGGCAGCCGACGTTGGTGCTGACCTAGTAGGTAAAGTTGAAAAAGGTATTCCAGAAGATGACCCACGTAACCCTGCAACTATTGCAGATAACGTAGGCGACAATGTTGGTGACTGTGCTGGTATGGCCGCTGACTTATTCGAGTCTTATGCCGTAACACTTGTTGCTGCGTTAATTCTTGGAAAAGCTGGATTCGGTGACGCTGGCTTGGTTTATCCATTGATCGTTCCAGCTATTGGTATCGTCACTGCGGTAATCGGAATCTTCCTTACTCGTTTGCGCCCATCAGATAAAAATGCAATGACTGCAATCAACCGCTCATTCTTCTTATCTGCAATCATCAGCGCAGTGCTTACAGCGCTTGCAACATTTACTTACTTGCCAGCCAGCTTTAGCGAATTACTTGGTTTAACTCCTGAGAAAATTAGCGAGTTCGGCGATACCAACCCACGCATCTTGGCAATTGGCGCAGTTTTAATTGGTATCGGTTTAGCCGCTGCAATTCAAATACTAACTGGTTACTTCACCGAAGTTGGAAAGCGTCCAGTTAATGACGTTGCTGCCTCATCACAAACAGGTGCTGCAACCGTTATTTTGGCGGGTATTTCAATCGGTTTTGAGTCAGCTGTTTACAGTGCGTTGCTAATTGCAGCAGCAGTATTCGGTTCGTTCTTGCTGGGTGGCGGTTCAATCGTGCTTTCACTTCTTGCGATTGCTTTGGCCGGAACTGGTTTGCTAACAACTGTTGGTGTAATCGTGGCCATGGATACCTTCGGCCCAATCTCAGATAACGCTCAAGGCATTGCTGAAATGTCTGGCGATGTAAAGGGCGAAGGCGCACAAATTCTTACTTCACTTGATGCTGTTGGAAACACTACAAAGGCAATCACTAAGGGAATCGCAATTGCAACTGCAGTACTTGCCGCAACTGCGCTATTCGGTGCCTTTACTGATGCAATTAAGTTGGCAGTAGTTGAAGCTGGTTCTACAACCGTAGATCTAGTAACAAATCTGCAATTCCAAGGCATTCTCGATGTTGCTGATCCACGCAACTTAGTCGGTCTAATTATTGGCGCTGCAGTGGTATTCCTCTTCTCAGGTCTAGCAGTCAATGCAGTTTCTCGCGCAGCTGGTGCGGTAGTTATGGAAGTTCGTAACCAATTCAAACTACACCCAGGAATTATGAAGGGTACTGAAAAGCCTGAATACGGTCGCGTAGTAGATATCTGTACTCGCGATTCACTACGTGAACTTGTAACACCTGGATTACTTGCTGTTATGGCACCAATTGCAGTTGGTTTCGGTCTTGGCGTTGGAGCACTTGGTGCTTACTTAGCTGGTTCTATTGGCACCGGAACACTGATGGCTGTTTTCTTATCTAACTCAGGCGGCGCTTGGGATAACGCTAAGAAGATGGTCGAAGATGGAAATTACGGTGGTAAAGGTTCAGATGCACACACTGCAACCATCGTTGGTGACACTGTTGGCGATCCATTCAAAGACACTGCTGGTCCTGCAATTAACCCACTGATCAAAGTTATGAACTTGGTTGGTCTATTAATTACGCCAGCAATTGTTGGTATGGCACTTGGTGGTCGCGAAACCACCAGCACCCTGATTGGTATTGGCGCGACACTTGTAATTGTTGTAGCCCTTGTTCGTAATCGACGTCAATCGACTTCGATTACTTACTAATACCAATCCGGTTAACTTCAGCTTTTCCCCAGAGCTAACTTAGGAAATTAATGGCGCGTGAATTAAAGAAGTTAGTGATCGTTGAATCACCAGCTAAAGCACGCAAAATTGGCGGCTACCTCGGCGATGACTACATCGTCGAGGCTAGCGTCGGCCATATTCGTGATCTACCTCAGCGCGCAGCCGATATTCCTAAGGAGTACAAAAAGATTGCTTGGGCTAAAGAGGGCGTAAATATTGAAGAAGATTTCGCGCCGCTTTATGTAATCAATCCAGATAAAAAAGCGAAAGTTGCTGAACTTAAGGCGTTGATGAAAGATGCCGAAGAGCTAATTCTGGCAACCGATGAAGACCGCGAAGGTGAAGCTATTGCCTGGCACTTAGTTGAAGTGCTCGAGCCAAAGATTCCAATCAAGCGAATGGTTTTCAATGAAATTACTAAAGAGGCAATTCAAAGCGCCGTAGAAAATACTCGCGACCTTGATTATGACTTAATCGATGCTCAAGAAACCCGCCGTGTTCTAGATCGACTCTTTGGTTATCGATTATCGCCAGTTCTCTGGAAAAAAGTTATGCCCCGCATCTCGGCCGGCCGTGTGCAATCTGTTGCAACTCGGTTAATCGTAGAAAAAGAACGCGAGCGCATGGCTTTTATTTCATCAGCTTGGTGGGATCTAACCGCTAAATGCGAATTAGGCTTTAACGCACGCCTACTTAGCGTTGATGGCAAGCGCGTTGCAACAACTGCAGATTTTGGCGCTGATGGCGCAGTAAAAGAAAAATCACTTGCCAACATTTTGCTACTCGATGAAGTAGCTGCTAAATCTTTAGTTTCAGCCCTAACAGCTGCGCCTCTGGTAGTTAAGTCAATGGAGGAATCTCCACGAACCGAACGACCTAAGCCACCATTTACAACTTCAACTATGCAGCAAGATGCAGGTAGCCGGTTAGGTTGGGGAGCGCAGATCACAATGCGCATCGCACAACGTTTGTATGAAAACGGCTACATCACTTACATGCGTACCGACTCAGTAAATCTTTCAGCGCAAGCAATCACTGCCGCACGTGAATCAGCTAAAGCGCTTTATGGTTCTGATCATGTGGCCGACTCGCCACGTGTATACGCAGGCAAAACAAAGAATGCCCAAGAAGCACACGAAGCCATTCGACCAGCGGGTGAAAGCTTCAAAACTCCTGGTGAATTAGCGCCAGAACTTTCACGCGATGAGTTCGCGTTGTATGACTTGATTTGGAAGCGCACTGTTGCATCACAAATGGCTGATGCTAAGAAGATGCAGATGCGCGTTGACTTCGATGCGAAAACTAGCGATAGTCGCGAGACAATTTTCCGTGCAAATGGTTCAGTAATCACTTTCCCTGGATTTCTAGCAGCTTACGATGATTTAGCTGATGAAAAAGAAGGCGAAGAATCTGAAGATAAGCGCTTACCAGCTATGAGTATTGGGCAGAGCATAAAAGTCGAGGATTACGGTTGCGAAGGGCATGAAACTAAACCGCCTGCTCGCTATACCGAACCAACACTGGTTAAGAAGCTCGAAGAACTTGGTATTGGTCGCCCTTCCACATTTGCTTCAATTATTGCCACAATTCAAGATCGTGGTTATGTTTCAAAGCGCGGGCGAGCTCTAGTGCCTACTTTCTTAGCTTTTTCAGTAACTGGCTTGCTTGAAACACACTTTACAAAATTAGTTGATTATGAATTTACCGCGAGCATGGAAGAAGATCTCGACAAGATTGCAAGTGGTGAAGCTAAGCGCGTTGATTGGTTACGAGATTTCTTCTATGGTCACGATGGTGAACCTGGTTTAAATGAACTATCAGCTGACTTAGGCGCTATCGATGCGCGCGAAGTTAACACCATGCGACTTTCACCTGAGATTGAAATTCGAGTTGGTCGATATGGTGCCTATCTGCAAGAGGGCGAAGGCGAAACACGCAAGTTAGCTAACGTTCCTGAATCGCTAGCGCCAGATGAGTTAACTTTGGCAAAAGCAATCGAACTACTAGCTGCCCCATCAGGTGAACGTGATTTAGGAATTGACCCAGCAACTAATTTACCGATCATTGCAAAGAGCGGTCGCTTTGGTCCATATGTAACTGAAGTATTCCCAGTAGAACCAGTAGTCGAAGGCGCAAAGAAGAAACGTAAAAAAGCTGATGATCCAAAACCAAAAACAGCTTCGCTACTTTCAACCATGACACTCGACACCATTACTTACGAAGATGCGTTACAACTTTTATCTTTACCACGCACCCTAGGAACTAATGCGGCCGGCGATGAAATTACTGTACAAAATGGTCGCTACGGTGCTTACTTAAAGGCAGGTGCTGATTCGCGCACACTTACTTCCGAAGATCAATTGTTTTCAATTACTTTAGATGAAGCGCTCGAGATTTATTCCAAACCAAAGGAACGCCGTCGCGGAGTTGCTAAGCCACCGCTGAAAGAATTAGGTATTGATCCAACTACAGAGAAACCTTTAATTATTAAAGATGGTCGCTTTGGAATGTATGTAACCGATGGCGAAACCAACGCGACTCTGCGCCGTGGTGACACCGTCGAGGCGATGACCATCGAACGTGGACTTGAACTACTTGCTGGCCGCCGAGCCTGGGAAGCTGAGAATGGTGGAGCCGCACGACCTAAGAAGAGTCGTAAAAAAGTAGCTCAAGCAGCGCCAACCTTGACGAAAAAAACCGTTAAAAAAGCAGCGACTAAGCGAGTTGCTAAAAAAGCAGCCACTGGGAAAGCGAAAACCAAGCCCACTACGATTGAGCCGTGAGCAACACTCTTCCAAGACCGGCGGCGCCGGCACCAGATGAGACTCGAAGTGTTTTAGCAATCCCGGCTTTTCGCAAACTTTGGCAAGCGATGGCATTTGGTTCTCTGGGAGATTGGCTCGGGTTACTTGCAACGACTGCGCTTGCTCAACAATTATCAGGTGGAGATTATGCAACAGCTAACTTTGCTATCGCTGGCGTCTTCATTGCACGTTTACTGCCGGCGGTTTTCTTAGGACCATTGGCTGGAGTTATTGCTGACCGACTTGATCGTCGAATGCTGATGGTTGTGGCCGATGTAATTCGCTTTGCTCTATATGTTTCCATTCCTATCGTTGGTAATTATTTCTGGCTTTATACCGCAACCATTTTGGTGGAGTGTGTTTCGCTTTTCTGGTCACCAGCGAAAGATGCAACTGTTCCGAATTTAGTTCCAAAAGAGAAACTCGAGAGCGCAAACCAAGTTTCCCTCTTTGCTGCTTACGGAACTGCGCCAATTGCAGCAGGACTATTTGCGATATTAGCGCTTCTCAGTAGCGCTATTGCTTCTGCTTTTCCAAGCTTTAAAGGCACCTCAATTGATATCGCGCTTTACATAAATGCTTTAAGTTTTGCATTTAGCGCTTGGACAATTTTCCATTTGCACGAGATACCAAAACGCCATGAAGCAAACAAGAAAGCTGACTCCAGCGTAGGAAAGTCTTTAATCGAAGGTTATAAAGCGGTCAGTAGTTCAAAGATTATTCGTGGTCTGATTGTTGGAATGATCGGCGCTTTTATTGCAGCTGGCGCAGTTATTGGCTTAGCCCGAACCTTTGTAGGTGACTTAGGTGGCGGAGATGCTGGTTACGGCGTGCTCTTTGGTTCGGTATTTACCGGCCTAGCTATTGGAATCGCATTTGGTCCTAGAATATTTGCACAGTTCTCTCGCCGCCGACTATTTGGCGCATCTTTAACTGTCGCAGGGTCATTCCTAGTACTTCTTGCTGCCATTCCAAACTTCACGCTAGCTGTCTTCATCGTGATTATTTTGGGTGCCTTCTCAGGCGTTTGTTGGGTAACCGGATTTACGATGCTAGGACTTGAAGTCCACGATGATGTTCGTGGCCGCACCTTTGCATTCATGCAATCAATTATTCGAGTAACACTGGTTGCAGTTCTAGCAATTTCACCAATTATCGCGGCATATATTGGTGAATACCGAATCAAAGTTCGCAATACCGAAGTTGCCTATAACGGCGCCGCAATCACGTTGTTAATCGCTGGCTTATTTGCAATCTTAATTGGCGCAGTTTCCTACCATCAGATGAAAGACCGCCCAAATGTTTCCATCTGGAGTGATATTTCAAATGCGATTAAAGGCGAACTTGGTTCAATTACCGGAGCGCAAACAAAAGGAATCTTTATTGCCTTTGAAGGCGGCGAAGGCAGCGGTAAATCAACGCAAAGCAAATTACTGAAGGAGTGGCTAGAAGAAGAAGGCGAAGAAGTACTTCTTAGTCGCGAACCTGGCGGTACTGAGCTAGGTAAAGATTTGCGCCGGATATTACTTGATCATTCAACTGGTGAAATTTCACCTCGCGCCGAAGCTCTTTTATATGCTGCAGATCGTGCGCACCATGTCTTTTCAAAAATTCGTCCAGCGTTAGATCGCGGCGAAGTTGTAATTACCGATCGCTACTTTGATTCTTCAATTGCTTATCAAGGTGCCGGTCGCATCTTAGTCCCAGGTGAAGTCGCACGAATATCACGTTGGGCCACCGAGTCGCTTTTCCCAACTTTAACAATTTTAATTGATCAACCTGCTGAAATTGGACTTAGTCGATTAAAGAGTAAAGATCGATTGGAAATCGAACCAATTGATTTCCACGAAAGAATTCGCCAAGAGTTTTTACAGTTAACACTTCTTGATCCTGAGCGCTATTTGGTTGTAGATGGCCGACAAACCATTGAAGAAATTCATAATGAAATCACTGCTCGAGTTGGCGAAATTCCTGGTCTGCGTCGCAACATTCGTGATGCGCAAGGAAATCGTTTAACCAAACCAATCCGTCGCGCTGCCACGACAGCTCGAAATACTGCGCGCAAAACAGTTAAGAAGAAGTAGCTATGTCGGTTTACGATCAATTAGTCGGTCAAGCCCATCTAGTAAAAATTCTTGAAGGTGCTGTCGCTGCCGCTCGTAGCGGCGAAGAATCACAAGAAATGACACATGCCTGGTTATTTACTGGTCCACCCGGAAGCGGTCGATCATCTGCCGCAGTCGCTTTCGCTTCAGCCCTGATTTGTAGCAGTGATGGATGCGGAACCTGTACTGATTGCCGAGCAGCTAAAGCTGGCTCGCATGCTGATGTGGAAATTATTCGTACCGAAGGTTTATCAATCAAGATTGAAGAGATTCGCGAACTTTTAACTCGTGTGGCTTGGGCGCCAGCGATGGGCGGGTGGCGAGTTGTAGTCATGGAAGATGCAGATCGCCTAACTGAGTCTGCAGCTAATGCACTCCTTAAAGCTATCGAAGAGCCTGGAAACCGCACAGTTTGGTTGTTATGTGCACCAACTCTGCATGATGTGTTGCCAACTATTCGATCAAGATGCCGACATCTGCAGTTAGTAACACCAAGTGCCAAAGATGTGGCCGATGTGTTGATTAATCGCGAAGGCGTGTCACCAGCAATGGCGGATTATGCCGCCCGTGCTTCGCAAGGACATATTGGTCGCGCTAGATATTTAGCAAGTGATGAAACTATTCGTAATCGCCGAAATACAATTATCAAATTACCAATGCAGATTAACGATGTCGCATCTGCATTTAAGGCCGCTGAAACTCTTTTAAACTTAGCCACCGAAGAAGCTGAGGTAGCAGCCGGTGCTAGAGATGAAAAAGAAAGCTCTGAGTTAGCTGAAGCCTGGGGTAAAGGGGCAACTGGACGCGGGATGGCAACTGGTGGTTCAAAAGCAATTAAGGATTTAGAGAAAGAACAGAAATCTCGTACTACGCGCATGATTAGAGATTCAATTGATGGCGCTCTAGTAGATATCGCAACTTTGTATCGCGATGTAATGTTTTTTCAGTCAGGCACAAAGGGTGCGCTTATTAATCAAGAATTTACCTCAGATATTTCTAAGCTGGCTGAGCGAATTCCAGCGGCTAAAACTGTTTCAAAAATAGATGCGATTATGACGGCTCGCAAAAACTTAAGTCATAACGCAGCACCGCTGCTTACGCTAGAGGCGCTAATGTGCCAATTAGCTCAAGCATGATTCAAAAAAAGATCGCAGTAGTACTCACTTCGATTTTACTTTTAACAAGTTGTGCCGCAGCGGAGCCAGAACCACTTCCTTCGCTCTCTCAATATCAAACTCAAGAACTTAAGTGGCGTGATTGCTATGGAAATTACCAGTGCTCATCCTTGTTAGTCCCAATTGACTACGCAGATTTATCAGGTGGCGCTTTTTCATTAGCATTATTGCGTTATCAAGCGCTAGATCAAGATCGCCGAATAGGCTCATTGGTCGTAAACCCAGGTGGGCCAGGCTCATCAGGGGTTGATTATGCCTATAGCGCTGAATATATAGTCAGCCCAGAGATTCTAGAACGCTTCGATATTGTTGGTTTCGACCCGCGTGGAGTCGGAGAAAGTGCCGCAATTAAATGCCTAAACGACGCTGAAACTGATGCCAGTTTTGCAGCAGATCCGAAACCTGACGATGAAGCTGAGTTTGCGCTATTTATAAGCGATGCGCGAGATTATTTTGCCAAGTGTTCGGAAAATACCGAACATCTCACCAACTACAGCACTTTAAATAGTGCCCGCGATTTAGAGATCTTACGTTCCGCTCTGGGCGATGAGCAGTTGAACTTTTTAGGAAAGTCTTATGGCACTTACCTTGGGACTTTATATGCCGAGCTGTTTCCGGAAAGCGTAGGTCGTTTTGTATTAGATGGTGCAGTTGATCCGAATAGTAATAATCGTGAGGCCGTACTTGGCCAAGCAATCGGTTTTGAATCAGCACTTAACGCATTCATTAGTAATTGTTTGAATAGTAGTTCTTGTGCTTTAACAGGTGATTTACAATCAGCTCGAAATCAAGTCATTGAATTACTGGCAAACACTGCAATCACACCACTTGAAAGTAAGTCTGGTCGCGAAGTTACCGAAGGCTTAGTATTACTCGGAATTGCATCAGCTCTATATGACAGTGAATCGGGTTGGCCGGTTTTACGTGATGCATTTAAAGAAGCAACGCTAGGAAGTGGCACAAGTTTCTTAACTTTGGCAGATCAATATGCTGGGCGCCAAGAAAATGGCAAATACTTAAGCAATGAAAATGATGCGCTGCAAGTGATAAGTTGCCTCGACCAGAATGAATTAGAAACAGTTTCCACATTCAAAAAAGGCGTAGCTGAGTTCGCTAAAAGAGCACCAATATTTGGTCCCTATCTGGCCTATGCTGGTTTAGCCTGTCGTTACTTTCCAAACTTGAGCAGTGTGGAACAAATTGAAATTAAGAGTTTGAAAACAAAACCGATTCTGATTGTCGGAACAACTAGAGATCCAGCAACTCCATATAAATGGGCGCAATCACTAGCAAAGATATTCGAGGGCTCCATTTTGATTACCCTTGATGGCGATGGCCACGCTGGCCACGGTCGCGGCTCAACTTGCGTGGATTCGGCCGTAGATCGCTACTTGTTAACTGGAGCCATGCCTAAATCAGAGCTTTTCTGCGCTAAATAGCTAGATCTTGGAGCATTGGGTCGGCCACCGCATAATTAGGTCATGGTCGATACCACAGGTGGATTTACTAGCGTAGGCCTGCAATTAGAAACAGAAACTTTGTTACTACCATCTTTATCGCAAAGCGAAGCAATTGAAATTGGCGAGATTGCTCATCAGTTAGGACGCGATCGTGGTTTAGCGATCACGATTGAAGTGCAATTAGGAAAATGGCCTGTCCTTCATATTGCACTACCCGGCACAAAACCAGAAAACGATGTTTGGATTGCTCGCAAAGCTCGAGTAGTTCACGCAACTGGTAACTCGACAATGCGCGAACGTGTATTTGCGGAAGAAAATGGTTTTGATTGGTATTTAAAGAACGACTTGTCTGAAGAACTTCATGCAATTCATGGTGGTGGATTGCCACTTAATGTGAACGGATTAGGATTAGCAGGAGTATTACTAATAAGTGGATTGCCTCAAGTTCAAGATCATTTGCTTGGAGTTGAAATAATTGCCGAGTTTCTAGCGCGAAAAGGTGAGCAACAGTGAGTATTTGGGTTTGTGGTGAGGTCTTAATCGACCTATTACCAGGTGACCCTAGTGACCCTAAGCGCATTGCAATTGTTGGCGGTGGCCCAGCAAATACCGCCAAAGCACTTTCTCGCTTGGGCCATAAAGTTCAATTCATTGCTGGAATATCAACCGATGCTTACGGAAAGTCAGCGCGCGCAGAATTAATCCACGATGGCGTTGGGTTGGATCTGGCACTAACAAGTGATTTGCCAACTTGTACTGCAACCGTTTCATTAAGCGGTGATGGTTCAGCTAGTTATGAATTCTTGATAAACAACACTGCCACATTTGCTTTTGATAACTCATGGCTACCTGATCCGGAAAAATACAAACCAGAAGTTTTACAGATCGGCACGCTAGTTACAATTATCGAACCAGGCGCATCCGTGCTTTATGACTGGGCAGTTCAAGTAAGTGAATTTGCCCCAATAGTATTTGATCCTAATATCAGGCCAAGTGTTATGCCTGACTTGATTAAGTATCGTGACGAAGTTGAAAAATGGATCAAAATTAGTAGCGTTGTTAAATTCAGCGAAGATGATATTGCCGCGCTTTATCCGAGCGAAGATCCCATCGGAATTGCCAAAATCTGTATTGAAAAAGGTGTGCAGTTAGTTGTGATAACACGAGGCGCAAACGGCTTAGTTGGTGTAACTGCCGATGGCGTAGTTGAAGTTCCAGGCATAAAAGTTGCTGTTGTAGATACCGTTGGAGCTGGCGACACCGTTGGCGCAATAATGGTTGAGGCTGTCACTCAGATAGGCATTTTGAATTTAACAGGTTCGAAATTACGTGAAGTTTTACATCGGGCTGCAGTTGCAGCTGCGATTACCTGTTCTCGTGCTGGAGCTCAACCACCTCGCGTATTCGAACTAACTGAAGCACTCGAGCGGAACTAAAATGCAATTCATTGATGATGCTGAATTTCAAATAAATATTGATTTAGATCAAGGTGCACGTATTGCCTCGCTGATTTGGCGAGATATGCAGTTCACGCTGCCCTTTCGTGGCACCCCCGTAAATTACGGCTGGTATGGCATGGGCCCTTGGGCTGGTCGCGTTCGCGATGGCTTAATTACCGGTGCCAATGGTCAAGAGCACCAATTGCCACAAATCTTTGATCCACCAAATGCGCTGCATGGTTATGGTTTTACTTCTTCCTGGCAAGAAATTGGGCCAGGCCGTTCGTTACTACATCTACCTGCACCTTATGGCGGCGCAACTTTAGAACAAACAATTGAAGTATTAGATGATGCAATTCGTTGGTCACTTGAATATGAACCAGGTGATTGCGACTTGCCAGCTTGGTTAGGTTTACATCCCTGGTTTGCCCGCGACTTAGATCGTGGCGGCAGTGCGGTAATTGATTTTTCTGCAAATCAAATGATGCAGCGTGGTTCAGATGGGTTACCTACTGGCGAATTAATTAAACCATCACCAGAGCCATGGGACGATGCTTTCACGGGCGTGATTGGTACGCCAGCAATTATTTGGGAAGATGTTGCTCGAATCGATATTGAGTGCGATGCACCTTGGTGGGTCGTGTATAGCGAAGATGCCGAAGGTGTTTGTATCGAACCACAAACTGCACCACCTGATGCAGCAAATTTGGGAATTACTGGCGAGCATTACATTGAAGCGTTATTTGTTTTCACCGAAGAATAAATAAAAGAATAGGAATATCAATTGATCAACCGCAACCATCTAGCCAAGTTAACTGCGCGCGAAGAAGAGCGCTTTCTCAAGTTACATCCAAAAAGTGGTGAACTATTTGAAAAAGCGAAGCGTTCAATGCCTGGTGGAGTTCCGATGTCCTGGATGGCTAAATGGCCTGGTGCGTACCCGGTCTTTATTGACCAGGCCAAAGGCGCGCGCTTTACCGATGTTGACGGTAATTCATATATTGATTTTTGTTTAGGTGATACCGGTTCAATGACTGGCCATTCACCAGATGCGACAGTGGCTGCGATTCGCGAGCAAGCCGGCAAAGGCATAACTGCAATGTTGCCAACTGCTGATGCGGCAATAGTTTCAGCTGAGTTAGCTAACCGATTTGGCCTGCCGCTTTGGCAATTTACGGTCTCAGCCACAGACGCTAATCGCCACGCAATCCGCTACTCCCGCCTACTTACTGGCCGCTCAAAGATCGTGGTTATAGATCGCTGCTATCACGGTTCAGTAGATGAAACTTTTGCCACCTTAGATACAAATGGAAATACCGTAGCGCGCGAAGGAAATATTGGCGCACCCGTGGCACTTGATCACACAACTCGCGTTGTCGAATTCAACGATATTGCGGGCATGGAAAAAGCTTTAGCGCATGGCGATGTTGCAGCAATTTTAATGGAACCTGCAATGACCAATGTTGGAATAGTTCTGCCCCAAGCTGGTTATCTAGAGGCGGTACAAGAGCTAGCAAAGAAGTACGGCACCATTTTAATTATCGACGAAACTCACACAATCTCAGTTGGTCCTGGTGGAATGACTACCGACCGCGGATTAAAGCCAGACTTTATAACAATTGGTAAAGCAATTGGTGGTGGCATTCCAACCGGAACTTTCGGCATGACTCAAAGGATTGCAGATTCCATCAAAAAGATGGTTGAGCTAGAAATTATTGATACTGGTGGAATCGGTGGAACATTGGCCGGAAATGCACTTTCACTCGCTGCAATGCGCGCAACACTCACACATGTTCTTACTAAAGAAAACTTTGATCGCATGATTGATCTTGGTACTCGTTGGTCTGATGGCGTTGATGCTGCGATTAATGAATTCGATTTGCCGTGGAGCTGCAACCGTTTAGGTGCACGTGGTGAATACATCTTTGGCAAAGTTGCTCCAGTAACTGGCGCTGATGCAAACAACTCGGGCGACTTTGAATTAGAGCAGTACTTACATTTACGAATGCTTAACGATGGATTTTTGATTACGCCATTTCATAACATGGCCTTGATGTGCCCTGACACTACGAGTGCCGATGTTGATGCCCACACTGCCGCATTTCGAAAGATGTGTGCAGAGTTAGTTGAAGCCTAATTTCTTATAAAGAATAAGCGCCGCATGATTATCGGCATCGACATAGAGCATTGATTCTTTGATTTCTTTACTTTGAAAATAGTGCATAGCAGTGAGCATTAAAGCTTTTCCCAACCCAGAACTATGAGCGCTTGGGTTTACGCCAATTACATAAATTTCCCCAATTGGGCCTTCATTTACGCGGTCATGATGGACTTTCGTCCAACAAAAACCAATTATCTCGCCTTTATCACGAGCCAGAAAGAAGCCTTCGGGATCAAACCAGTTCTCTTTCATGCGATTAGTTAAATCCTGCATAACCCAATCGCCTTGATCTGGGTGTGCGACAAAAATCTTATTATTTAGCGATAACCATTCATCGGAATCAGCCGGATTAAAAGTGGCTATCTCAGCAGAAGTAATTGGTTCTGGAAATTGGGCAACTAGTGATCGGTGTAATTTAAGAATCGTACGCACAACTAAATCCGTTCAGTGACTTGAGCATCTTTCAAGGAACTTGTAACGGTAAATCGATAGCCCACATTTCGTACGGTTCCGATAATGGCTTCATGCTCTGGGCCAAGTTTTGAACGAAGTCGTCTGATGTGCACATCTACTGTGCGAGTACCGCCGAAATAATCGTAACCCCAAATTTCTTGCAACAACTGGGCCCGAGTAAATACTCGACCAGGGTGCTGGGCCAAAAACTTCAAGAGTTCAAATTCTTTAAAAGTTAAATCTAGAGCACGACCTTTAATGCGCGCGGTGTAGCTATTTTCATCAATTGAAACTTCACCAGTTCTAATTTCACCAGAACTAGGATCATTCTCGGCAAGTTGAGCTGCAAATTCACCAATTGCAATTCTAATTCGGGCATCAACTTCGGCAGGACCAGCAGTATCAAGGATTACATCATCGATACCCCAATCAGCACTAAGGGCTGATAAACCACCTTCAGTTGTAATAACAACAACTGGCGCTCCTGTTCCTGTGGTGTGAAGCAATTTCGCTAAATTTTTAGCAGCCGGAATATCGCGACGTGCATCTAATAATAAAATGTCTGTCTCAGGCACATCAATTAAAACACTTGCTTCGGCTGGAACAATTTTTACCTGATGTTGCAATAAAGCTAGAGATGGCAAAACTTCAGCGCTCGCGCCTAGAGTGTTTGTAAGTAACAAAACTCTTGCCATTAGCGCTCACCCGCTTCCAGTTGCGTTCTAGGTGTTAAGTGGCACAGACTACTCTCGTGAAATCTTTCCTACCAATTCTTATCGTGCTTGGGGCTGCCACTGCTTATGGCCTTTGGTATAAAAAGTCACGGGGCAAGATTCAAGCCAAAGCCATCTCTGGCAAGGCCTTGACATCAGCAGTAATCGGCGGCGAACTTGGCTCACGGGCTACATTGGTGCAATTTTCCTCAGCTTTTTGCACGCCTTGCCGAGCAACTCGCACGTTGCTCGAAAACGTTGTCACCGAACTCAGCGATGTGCGTCATGTAGAAATCGATGCTGAAACTAATTTAGAGCTAGTGCGTAAATTAGATATTCGCTCGACTCCAACCACGCTGATTTTGAATAGTTTAGGTGTTGAAGTAGGGCGAGCTGTTGGCGCTCCTAAGCGTGACCAAGTCCTGGCCGCACTCGCAGCTATTAAGTGACACTTGCAAGTAACTCGCAATTAGGCTTTTTTGCATAGCCTCTTTACTCTTATGACATGTCTTTCGCCCTCGATAGCTTCTTTACCAAGCGTCGCGTACTTGATTACGGACGTTTAGCTGTTTCGTTGTGTAGCAACTAAAACTTGTAATTCCCAGTTTTAGTAACCCACAACAGAGGAAAGTAGGAAGTAAATGACAACTTTAGAGAAAAAAGATAGCTCAATAGTAATTGATGCACGTGGTCCACGTTTTTCAGCAGCGATTACAGTTTTAGTTTTAGCTACTGCGCTAGCAACCCAATCACTACCTCTCATTGCTTTTCAATTGGCGGTATTTCTAATTGGTGCTACTAAAGGCCCACAATTCACGCCTTATGCTTTTCTCTTTAAGAATTTGATCAAGCCACGTTTAAAGGGTGAGTTCGTTCCTGAAGATGTGCGACCACCTCAATTTGCCCAAGCTGTTGGTTTCATATTTACAGTTGTTGCTGTTGCTGGTCTGCTAACAGGTGCAACAATCGTTTTCACCATTGCAACTGGCTTCGCACTCGCTGCCGCTTTCTTAAATGCCGCCTTTAATTACTGCTTAGGCTGCGAATTTTACTTAATTCTTCTGCGTGCTCGCCGCTAATTGGCTGATCAAGCAACCCTTTTATGAAAATCTAAGTAGGATTAACTCATGGCCGATCAACATGAATTACGCGATAAAGGTTTACGGTTAACACCGCAACGTGAATTAGTTCTATCTGCCGTTCGCGAACTTGGGCATGCCACACCTGAAGAAGTTGCCGAAAAAGTTCGCCAAACACACCCAGGTATTAATCTTTCAACGGTTTATCGCAACTTAGAAACTCTGGAAAATGTGGGCTTAGTTCAGCACACCCACTTGGGCCACGGCGGCGCTACCTATCATGCGGCCGAAGAGTTAACCCACCTACATTTAGTTTGTGGAACTTGTGGTTCAGTCGGCGATGCACCAATTGATGTTGCTGCCAATTTTGTAAATGCTTTGGCCGATGATTATGGTTTTAAAACAGATGTGACTCATTTTGCTGTTTATGGCACTTGTTCAGTTTGTTTTGCCGCCGAAAGTAAGTAATGAGCGCCGTACTCGTTGAGGACGGTCCCGATAAAGGCGCGGTATGGCATTTCGGGGATCCCGTAAAAGAGCAGCGCGCCCTTGAAGCTGGTACTGCTTGGGCAGATTTATCTCACTACGAAGTTGTCGCACTATCTGGTCCAGAGCGTTTAACTTGGTTACATCTTTTAACTACCCAAGATCATGAAAATTTACTAGCTGGTCAATGGCAGCATGCTTTAATTTTAGATCCGAAAGGCCATATCGAGCATCAATTCTTTTTAGTTGATGATGGTGACACCACTTGGTTAATGGTTAATCCAGGTCGCAGTGCTGAATTAATTTCACATTTAGAAAAAATGAAATTCCGTGCCCAAGTTGAAATCCACGATGCAACTGCTGACTTTGCAGTATTGCGAGCCCCAGGCAAGATGGATGAAATTGGTGGCCCATATGCACTGGTGCCACGTGCTGAATTAGCAAATATGGTCGAAACTTTTAATTCAGTTGCGACTCAAGTTGGCACTTGGGCACTAGATGCAATGCGAGTAGCTGCTGGCTTGCCCCGAATAGGTTTTGAAACTGATCATAAATCTATTCCCAACGAATTAGGTTTATTAAATAGCGCAGTTCACCTTAATAAGGGTTGTTACCGCGGCCAAGAAACTGTGGCAAAAATAAATAATCTAGGAAATCCACCACGTCGCTTAGTTATGTTGCACCTTGATGGCACCGAAGTTAACTTTCCTAAAGTTGGCACCCCGGTAGAAAACGATGGGGTAGTCGTTGGCTATTTAGGCACTGTCGCAAGACATCATGAATTAGGCCCAATTGCGCTCGCTGTTGTTAAGCGCAATACCCCACTAGATGCGACGCTCTCAGTTGCCGGCATTCCGGCTGCACAAGAAGCGATAGCTGCAGGTAATTAGTAAATGGAATTGCTTGGTCAGTTATTAATTACCTTGATAGCAGGGCTCGCGATCATGTGGGCCGTAAGAAAGATGTAAGTAACCGATAGACTTAACGGCATGGAGCTCTTAACCTCAATTCTCCTTGGCCTGATCTCGTTAGTTATCGGTGCCGGATTATTGTTCTTTGCATTTACTAGTCGCAGAGATCCCGAAAGCGCTCGCTACCGAGATAGCAGAAAGCGGACTGGCAGATAATGGTATTTACGATTCCCGAAGGCCTCCACCCTGATTTAAATCCGCTAGCTTGGCTAGTTGGAACTTGGCGCGGCAAAGGTCATGGCGAATATCCAACGATTAAGCCTTTCCAATTTATTTCGGAGACAGTTTTTAACCATGACGGCCGACCATTTCTAAATTATTTCTCGCGCTCTTGGATTGTCGATGATGATGGCGAGATTATTCGCCCTGGTGCAAGCGAGGCAGGTTTCTGGCGGATTAAGCCAAATAATGTGCTCGAAGTTGTAATTTCACATAACACCGGAATAACTGAAGGTTGGCTTGGACATTTCGATGGACCAAAGATTCAACTAGCCATGGATCAAGGCTATTCCGCACCTTCTGCAAAAATTGTTACCGCCGGCGTTCGTCTTTACGGATTAGTTGAAGGTGAACTTTTCTACGCTTATGACATGGCTGCCGAAGGACAAAAGCTCCAAGCACATATTTGGTCAACTAGTCCGCGCTCTACCGATTAAGAATGAGCGTCGTTCTAGCGCAGTTAGTGCGTAGCGGATTAATTGAATCAACCCATAGCGGATTTTTAATTTTAATCGGCCCCGATGGATCTGATTTGTTAACCCTTGGCGATGTTGATGCTGAGATGTATCCACGTTCGGCAATTAAATCCTTACAAGCAGCAGCAATGGTGCGACTTGGATTAGCGCTAAAGGATGAGCAATTAGCTTTGGTTTGTGCAAGCCATGGTGGTATAGAGCGTCATCAAGAAGTGGCTCTGGAAATATTAAAGAGTGCTGGTTTAACAGAATCTGATTTACAAAACACACCAGATCGCCCGATTGATCGCAAAGCTCGTATTTCCTGGGGAGCTAAACCAGTAACTTCGCTAGCGGCAAATTGCAGTGGCAAACATGCCGGAATGTTGGCAACCTGTGTTGTTAACGGCTGGGATATTAAAACTTATCGCGATGCTAATCACCCGCTACAAATCGCAATTGCAAATGAGATTCGAGATTTAATCGGTCAATCAGTAAGTCGCGTAAGCGTCGACGGTTGCGGTGCGCCACTGTTTTCAATGAGTACCCGATCTATTGCAGTGGCCGCGAGGAAAATGCGAATAGATAGCGATCCGGTATTTTCAAAAGTAATTAACGCATGTTTAAAACACCCCGAAATGATTTTGTCCGAAGGAGCTTTTGATACTCGCATGATGCGCGCAGTCCCTGGACTCTTGGTAAAAGGTGGTGCTGAAAGCGTGATGTTGGCATCTCTGGCTGATGGCAGCGCAATCGCTTGGAAAATTTCTGATGGCAGTAATCGTGCAAATGGCCCAATAATGAAAGCCGCCCTCGCTAAATTAGGTATTGCGATCGAAGGCGAAGTTGTTGATGTGCTTGGCGGTGGAACCGTAGTCGGCTCACTTAGCGCTGCGTTTTAATCAGCGTTACCCTTTAACCATGAGCGCCCGCATTGCAACCTTGATGGTGCATACCTCGCCCCTGGATCAACCGGGAATTGGCGATGCCGGTGGTATGAATATTTATGTGGCCGAGAGCGCTGAACGCATGGCGGCAATGGGCGTTAAAGTAGATATTTTCACCCGTCGCACTAATTCGCAAGTTGCAGATATTGTTGAAGTATCACCGGGGGTTCGGGTAATTCAATTAAACGTTGGTCCACTAACGGGCGTGACAAAAGAGTTATTACCAAAGTTAATTCCAGAAATTGTCGAAGAATTTAAGAAAAAACTCTCGGGCGAAACAAAATACGATCTGATTCATTCACACTATTGGATCTCGGGCAAAGTTGCGATGCATGTTAGCAAGACACTTAGCATTCCGTTTGTGCACACGATGCACACAATGGCGCGAGTCAAAAATTTGAATCTCGCTGAAGGTGAAACTCCAGAACCAATGATTCGAGTACAAGGCGAGACCCAAGTGGTTGCCGCTGCACAAGCTTTAATTGCTAATACTGATGCCGAAGCAGCTAGTTTGGTTTCACTCTATGAAGCCTGCCCAGATAACGTGCGGGTAGTTTCACCTGGTGTTGATCTCTACAAATTTATTCCAGGTGATGGCAAGAAGGCTGCTCGCGAGCGTTTAAGTGTTCCCTCGAACGCTAATGTCGTCACTTTCGTGGGTCGTATCCAGCCCCATAAAGGACCAGAACTTCTGATCAGAGCAATTTCAGAAATGTTAAACCACTCGCCACTTCTGCGCAGCGGCTTAGTTGTAAATATTGTTGGTGGCTCATCGGGTTCAAATACTTCTGAAGTAGAACGACTTAAAGAGCTAGTTGGCTGGTTAGCAATTTCAGACGTTGTTAAATTTGCCGAACCCGTTCCACGTAACGACTTGCCCGATTGGTATCGAAGTGCAGATTTAGTTTGTGTGCCAAGTTATAGCGAATCCTTTGGTTTGGTAGCACTTGAAGCACAAGCCTGCGGTACTCCTGTGGTTGCAACCGCAGTTGGCGGACTTCGAACAGCCGTTGCCGATGGTATTTCAGGAGTTTTAGTTGATGGGCATGATCCGCGCGCTTGGTCATCGATTCTGGCGCGCTTATTAAATGAACCACAGCGTCGAGTTTTACTATCAATGGGGGCAGTTGAGCATGCTTCACACTTTGGCTGGGATGCAACAGCACGCGGCACTTTAGATATTTACGATCGCGTTTTATCGCAAATTGCACGCGAACAAATCGCCGGAGCATAAAACATGAATGGGCTTAATCCAACTGAAATTATTTTAGAATTTCTGGAATCACACGACTTATCTTTTGAACAGAGTAATTTAAATACTTTCTTGATCACATTGCCTGGTGAAAAGAAACAACAAACTCATTGCGCATTAGTAATTGGCGACCATTCATTGAGCATAAATGCATTTGTAATTCGCAAGCCTGATGAAAATGAAGACCAAGTGCACTCTTGGTGCTTACAGAAAAATGCCGGGCTTTATGGAATCGCGTTTGCGATCAACGAGTTACGAGATATCTATTTAGTAGGTCGCTTGCCACTAACTGCAGTCACAAATCAAGAGATAGACCGAATAATTGGCAGCGTATTGCAAGTAGCAGATTCCTCATTTAATCCATTACTTGAAATTGGCTTTTCCAGCGCAATCCGTCGGGAATGGGCCTGGCGGGTTTCGCGTGGCGAATCGCTGGCAAATCTTGAAGCATTTTCACATTTGATTTAATTCATCTAGGATTGCGGTATGAGCAACTTCGAGTTAATTTTGTTACGCCATGGCGAAAGCGAATGGAATGCCAAGAATCTTTTCACAGGCTGGGTAGATGTTCGTCTCTCTGCTGCCGGCGAGGCTGAAGCTGCTCGCGGTGGAAAGTTGCTCGCGGAAAATGGGCTATTGCCCGATGTAGTTCACACTTCGTTACTTCGTCGCGCTATTCACACTTCACAATTAGCACTCGATGCTTGTGATCGACATTGGATTCCAGTTAATCGTTCATGGCGCCTTAACGAGCGTCATTACGGTGCGCTGCAAGGTAAAGATAAGAAAGAAACGCTAGCTACTTATGGCGAAGAACAATTTAAACTTTGGCGCCGTTCTTACGATGTGCCACCACCACCGATTGATGCCAATGATCCATATAGCCAAACCGGTGATGCTCGCTATGCTGATTTGGGCGCAGATCTGCCCGCAACTGAGTGCTTAAAAGATGTAGTAAATCGAATGATGCCTTATTGGAACGGCAATATCGTGCCTGACCTAAAGGCAGGCAAACGAGTTCTTGTTACTGCCCACGGAAATTCGTTACGCGCGCTAGTTAAGCACCTTGATGGAATTTTAGAATCTGATATTGCTGAGTTAAATATTCCAACTGGTATCCCACTACTTTATAAATTGAATGCAGATCTAAAACCAATTAAGCGTGGGGGCGAATACTTAGATCCAGCTGCTGCAGCTGCCGCAATTGAGGCTGTTGCAAATCAGGGTAAGAAGTAATTAATTGTTTTCAGAGTTTGCGTACTCGCCGGTGACTAAGTAATAGACACGTCGAGCAATTGACACAGCATGGTCTGAGCAACGCTCGTAATAACGACCCAGTAGAGTCATATCAATAGCAGTTTCAATTCCATATGGCCAAGAATCATCAAGTAATATTTCAAAAAGACGACGGTGCAAAATATCCATCTCGTCATCATCTTTTTCCAGCTGCAACGCGGCTTCAAGATCGCGAGATTCAATTACACCAATTGCTTTTTGAGTAATTCGAGCTGTCACACTGCCCATCTCTTGCAGAGTTAAAACGAGCTCTGGTGGCACGGCTGCGGCTGGGTAGCGCATACGAGTTAACTTAGCTACGTGATGTGCCAAGTCACCCATACGCTCTAAGTCAGCGCTCATGCGCAACGAGGTAACCAAGGTCCGAAGATCTCCGGCGACAGGTTGCTGGCGGGCCATCAAATTAATTGCGCGCGCCTCAATGTCATGTTGCATTTCATCGATTGCATCGTCTTCGGAAATAATTTCTTCGGCAACTTTAAGGTCGGCGGTTAGTAGAGCGGTAGTCGCACGTTCCATCGCCTTGTTTACGAGATGGCCCATTTCGACCAGGGAAACCCCAATGCCGTCTAAGTCATCATGAAAGGAATCGCGCATGGGCATAACTTAGACCTTCAGCACTTCGGATGCGCGTTATTAAGTGAACGGGTCGCAAATCAGAGGTAAATATCTGGGTGAAAGGGGCGTAAATGGCTGATTGTGTAGTTCTGAAAGTGAACTCTTCTCTACGATAGGGCTATGTTCCGGCGTCGAAATAAGGAAGCAGCAGTCGAAACCGGCTGGCAAATTCCTAATTCACTGCTTGAACTATTGGGAATTCTCGATGCTGAGTATTTAATTCTCGCCCCGGGTGAGCAAGTTCTTTCCTCTTCAGCTGGCACAGGCGCACTATCGATGATTCGGGATGGTCGCCTGGTATCGACTCCGCTTCTTAATTTAGTGCGCGCAGTACGCCGCTCAAATGTTTATCAAGAAGCAACTGTTGAATTGCCACGCGGCCCGATTGGTCAAGGAACCCATGATCTATTAGTCCGCGTTTCACCAATCGGCACTGAGGGGCTAGTGGTTGCACTAATTTTTGACGATAGCGAATTCAGACGCCTCGATGCAATTCGACGTGACTTTGTGGCAAATATTTCGCATGAACTTAAAACGCCAATCGGTGCACTATCTATTTTGAGCGAAGCAGTGCTTGAAGCGAGTGACGATAAAGAAGCAGTTGAAAAATTTGCCGGCCGAATGCAGATTGAAGCAAAGCGACTAACAGATTTAGTCCAAGAAATTATTAACTTATCTCGCTTGCAAGATGGCGACCCACTTAAGAACGCCCAACCATATTCAATGGTTGATTTAATCAATCAAGCAATTGATGAATCTAGACTTACAGCTGAAAAACGAAAAATTTCTTTAGTTTTTATTCCAACCACAGATCATTTGGTTTTGGGTGATCGCAGTCAGTTAGAGATGGCAGTAAGCAATTTGATTGAAAATGCCATTAACTACAGCCCAGACTTAACTCAAGTAGCGATCGTATTAACTTGCAAGGACAAATTAGTTGAGATTTCGGTAACCGATCAAGGCATTGGAATTCCAGAGAAAGAAATTGAGCGAATCTTTGAACGTTTTTATCGAGTAGATCCGGCCCGTTCGCGCGCAACTGGCGGAACTGGCTTGGGTCTTTCAATCGTTAAGCATGTTGCTACTAATCACGGCGGAGATATCTCGGTCTGGAGTAACGAGGGTTCTGGAAGCACCTTCACGATCAGATTGCCAGAATTTAATGAAGCTGAAAGTTATCTCTCAACTAACCAGGAGGAAAAATCATGACCCGAATTTTAGTGGTCGAGGATGAAGAGTCTTTTTCTGAAGCGTTAGCCTACTTATTAGGCAAAGAAGGCTTTGACGTAGTAATCGCCGATACCGGCACAGCAGCAGTTGAACTCTTCGATAAACATGGCGCCGACTTAGTCTTGCTCGATTTGATGTTGCCAGGCTTATCCGGAACTGAAGTTTGCAAGCAGTTACGCACGCGTTCTGCAGTTCCCATCATTATGTTGACTGCCAAAGATGCCGAAATTGATAAAGTCGTAGGGCTCGAACTAGGTGCTGATGATTATGTAACCAAGCCATACTCATCGCGAGAGCTGATCGCTCGAATTCGAGCGGTACTGCGCCGACATAGCGATTTAGGCGAAATCACCGAAGACAACGGTTCGCTGGTTGCCGGCCCAGTACGAATGGATGTTGATCGCCACCAAGTAAGTGTCAACAACATTTCAATTGCATTACCGCTCAAAGAGTTCGAACTACTCGAGTTCTTGATGCGAAATTCGGGCCGAGTATTAACTCGCATGCAGTTAATCGACCGGGTTTGGGGCAGTGATTATGTAGGCGATACCAAGACTTTAGATGTGCACATCAAGCGTTTGCGCGCAAAGATTGAAGTAGATCCGGCAAATCCAGTATTTATTCAGACTGTTCGCGGGCTTGGTTACAAGCTAGAAGCTTAAGCAGTTACGCCGGCGTAAGTATCGCGCTGATCGCGCACAATAGCTTTTACAGTAACTACGCCAGCAGTTTTAAAGAAGAAAGAAATATCAACGGTGTTGCCCGCTTTAATGCCAAGGCCAGGGATGACTGCCTTGGCATTTGCGGAATCGCCTTCGAAAATCATTGGGGTATTTTCGGAAATTACTTCAGATTCACTGGTGAGATTAGCGAGCACATTGTTTGCTGAGATTCCAAGTAATGAATCAGGAGTTGAGTTTGCATTAACAATTGTGCCAACTAAGACTGCGCTGCCATCTGGTTGAGCAACTAATAAGAATCCACGAATCTTCATATTGCTAGTAGCGGTTACAACTTCAGTTTCAGCGCCATCGGTAACTTTTGTAATTGCTCTAGATGCAGCGTTTTGACCAGCGCCACAAGCAGTTAGCGTTGAGAGAGATGCAATGATTACAAAACTGATCGCAACTTTACGTAATTGCATTTTTTCTCCCAAGAAATAATTGCTTAACAATGCACACATATTCTCTCATGAGAAATAGCTGCTAAAGCCAGTTAAATACAGGCGAAATACCCAAGGTGACTACCCTCACTAGTTGCTGGTATGATTGGCCCCTAACGAAGGGCACCCCATGTCATTTAAAGTAGGCGAAACTGTTGTTTATCCT
The DNA here is from genome assembly GCA_964201645.1 of Candidatus Planktophila sp. Lineage (GTDB taxonomy): Bacteria > Actinomycetota > Actinomycetes > Nanopelagicales > Nanopelagicaceae > Planktophila. The sequence continues at coordinate 17,385 of CAXNEB010000003.1, read as the reverse complement.
CATCACGGCGCAGCGCTAATCGAGGCAATTGAAACTCGAGTGATCAAGGGTGAAGAAAAAACCTACTTAGTTCTAAAGGTGGCCCAAGGCGATTTAACTGTACGAGTACCGGCTGAGAATGTTGACCTAGTTGGCGTGCGCGATGTTGTAGATAGTGCCGGACTTGACCGTGTTTTCAGTGTTTTACGTCAGCCATATACCGAAGAGCCAACAAACTGGTCTCGTCGCTACAAGGCTAATCTTGAAAAGTTAGCTTCTGGCGATGTAATCAAGGTTGCTGAAGTTGTGCGCGATCTTTATCGTCGCGATCTAGATCGTGGACTTTCTGCCGGTGAAAAGCGCATGCTTTCGAAAGCAAAGCAGATCCTAGTTTCTGAACTAGCACTCGCGGAGCGCACTGATGAAGAAAAAGCATTGGTAATCCTCGACGAGGTCTTAGCTTCTTAATTTAAGCCCGCATTCGATCGGAGCCTTATGCCTGGCCAAGTTGCAGCAATCATTGCTGCTGCCGGATCCGGCGTCCGATTCGGTGCTGATGTTCCTAAAGCTTTAATTCAATTAGGAAACCGAACTCTAATTGAACATGCGGTCGCTGCAATTTCACCAGCTGTAGATCAAGTAATTGTCACAGCACCAGCCTCTCATCTACGCCAATTTCAAAGCCTGCTCGGCGATGCCGTAACTGTTGTCGTTGGCGGGCAAACTCGCTCAGAATCTATTCGGGCTGGATTAGCGGCAGTTTCTAGCGATACAAAATTTGTATTAATTCATGATGCTGCGCGAGCTTTAGCTTCAACAGCTTTAGCTAAACACATACTGTCGGCGCTGCAAAGTGGTGAAGTAGCGGTAATTCCTGGTTTACCTCAAATAGATACGATCAAGAACGTTGATGCAAATGGTTATGTGACCACAACTCCTAACCGTGCAGACTTGCGAAGCATCCAGACACCGCAAGGCTTTGAACTTTCTGCGCTGAAAAAAGCACATGCTACGAGTGGTGAAGGCACAGATGATGCTGCGCTAGTCGAAAGTGCTGGATTTAAAGTATTGGTTATCGAAGGCGAAGAGCGAGCGCTAAAAATTACGACGCCTTCTGATTTAGCAACTGCTTACAACTTCCTCGGTGCAAACAAAGAGTTTTTAACTGGCGTCGGAGTTGATGCTCATGCTTTCGAAGCAGGACGCGAACTCTGGCTAGGTTGCATTAATTGGCCAGGTGAAGTTGGTGTTGCCGGACATTCCGATGGAGATGTTGCTGCGCATGCAATGTGCGATGCGTTGTTTGCAGCAACTGGCTTAGGAGATTTAGGTTCAAACTTTGGTGTTGATCGACCTGAATATGCAGGAGCAAGTGGTGCAAAGTTGTTAGCCGAAACGCTTTCAATCATTACAAAAGCCGGTTTTGCAATCTCAAATATTTCAGTACAAGTAATTGGCAATCGACCAAAATTGGCAGGTCGTCGCAAAGATGCGATTGCTGCTCTATCTGCTGCGCTAAATGGTGCGCCAGTATCATTATTAGCCACAACTACCGATGGTCTTGGCTTAACTGGTGAAGGCAAAGGCATTGCAGCCATTGCCTCAGCGCTCGTTTTTAAGGTTTCTAGTAACGCCCGATAGACTTCGTTAATGAGTTCGCTAAAGCTATATGACACATTGTCGCGAACCGTCTCAGAATTTATTCCACTGCAGCCGGGTAAAGCGAGTATTTACCTTTGTGGTGCCACAGTTCAAGCGCCACCCCATATTGGCCATATTCGTAGCGGCGTTAACTTTGATATCTTGCGACGTTGGTTAATTAAGTCGGGTTTTGATACTACTTTTATTCGCAACGTTACAGATATTGATGACAAGATTTTGCATAAGGCAGTTCATGAACAAGCACCTTGGTGGGCAGTTGCTCTTAAGTATGAGCGTGCTTTCACTGATGCATATGCCGCACTAAATGTTCTGCCGCCAACTTATGAACCACGCGCAACTGGTCACATTACGCAAATGATCGATCTCATTGCTTCTTTGATTGAGCGCGGCCATGCATATGCCCCAGGCAATGGTGATGTCTACCTTGAAGTTCGAAAGCTAAATTCTTACTTAACTCTCTCAAACCAAAATATTGATGATTTATTACCGGCGCAAGATGCTGACGAAACTTACAAGCGCGATGTGCGTGACTTCGCACTTTGGAAAGCGGCAAAAGATGGTGATCCATTTTGGCCCACGCCATGGGGAAATGGTCGACCTGGTTGGCATATTGAATGTTCAGCAATGGCACATACTTATCTTGGCGCTGAGTTTGATATTCACGGTGGTGGCTTAGATCTAATTTTTCCACATCACGAAAACGAGATTGCTCAATCCGAAGCAGCTGGGTACGGCTTTGCTAAACGTTGGTTACATAATGCTTGGGTAACTACTTCCGGGGAAAAAATGTCGAAGTCGCTAGGCAATTCACTACAAGTGGCTGAACTACTTAAGAGCGTGCGCGGAATTGAACTGCGTTGGTATCTGGGTAGTGCGCATTACCGATCAATGCTTGAGTTTTCGCCCGCTGCGCTAGAAGAGTCGGCAGTTGGTTTCCGCCGAATTGAAAATTTCCTGATGCGCGCATCCCAAATCTCAGGTAGCCAGCCAAAATCGGCGCTATCTGCCGACTTTGTGGCTGCCATGAATGAAGATCTAGCGGTTCCACAAGCGCTGGCTGGAATTTCGGAACAATTACGCTTAGGAAATAGCGCAATAACCGAAAATGACAAGGCAGGTATTGCAAGTGCAGCTGGCTTTATTCGCGGCGCTCTTGAAGTGCTTGGTTGCGACCCATTTGATCCAGTATTTGCTAGTGGGTCGCAGAGTGAATCACTAACGGGCGCACTCGATGGCGTGATTAATTTAGTACTTGCGCAGCGCACTGCCGCAAGAGATCGGAAAGATTTTGCCGCATCTGATCAAATTCGCGATGGCTTAATCGCACTTGGAATTTCAATTGAAGACACAGCTCAAGGACCACGTTGGTCGATCTCACGTTCAGAAGGTAGTAATTAAATGGCCGGTAACTCAGAGCGCAAAGGCGCAATACGTGGATCAAAAAAAGGTCCAACTACCGGCACCGGTGGCAAGAATAAAAAACGTTTAGCCGGAAAAGGACCAACTCCGAAAGCTGAAGATCGTCCATATCACGCAGCTGCAAAGCGCAAAAAAGCTGCCGAGAAAGCAAAAGCTAATCCTCGTGCCGGCACAACACCTCGTACTGGCACAACTCCACGCAGTTCTGCTGGACGTAATTCAAGAGTTGATAAGCCAAAGGGCGAAATCGTCGCAGGTCGTAATGCGGTACTTGAGGCACTTCGTGCATCAGTGCCAGCGACTGAAGTACTTGTTGCTCGCGGAATTGATATCGATGATCGCGTTGCAGAATCTTTGCAATTAGCACTGCACTTGCAACTTCCGATCCGCGAAGTACATCGTGCTGAAGTCGAAGGAATTTCACCAAATAGCCAAGGCATTATTTTGGCGATCAAGCCTTATCAATACTCAAGTTTCGAGGAAATAACTCAACGCGCTAAGAACCCAATGTTGATTGTGGCACTTGATGGCGTTACTGATCCACGTAACCTCGGCGCCATAATTCGAAGTGCAGGTGCTTTCGGAGTAAATGGTGTTGTAATGACTGAGCGTCGCGCAGCTGCAATGACCGCATCAGCCTGGAAAGCTTCAGCTGGCGCTGCAGCACGCATGCAAGTTGCTCAAGTAACAAACTTGGCTCGCACCATCGAAGAAGCTAAGAAATTAGGCTGTTTTGTCATCGGCTTAGATGGCGAAAGCGATGAATCACTAAGCAGTATGAAAGTTGCAACCGAATCACTAATGATCGTAGTCGGCAGTGAAGGTAAAGGCTTGTCTCGTTTAGTTCGTGAAAAGTGCGATCTAGTTGTTTCAATTCCGATGAATTCAGCTACCGAATCCCTAAATGCAAGTGTCGCAACTTCTATTGCACTTTTCTGGGTAGACGAGCAACGTCGAAAGAGTTAAAGATGATCTATCAAAGATTTATCGCACTTGGTGATTCTTTCACCGAAGGCATGACCGATGAGATTGTTGATGGAAATTATCGCGGCTGGGCTGATCGAGTAGCTGATGTTTTAACAACTCAGTCACCAGATTTTACATATGCGAATTTAGCGATTCGCGGCAAGCTAGTAAAGCAAGTTGTTAACGATCAAGTTCCTAAAGCAATCCCGCTAATCACCGGCAAAGAGACGTTAGTTTCATTTCACGCCGGAGCAAACGATGTGCTGCGCCCTAGTTATAGACCAGAAAACGTTTTTCCAATTTATAACGAGGCAGTTAGAAGGTTATCTGCAACCGGGGCAACGCTAATGTTATTTACTGTTCTAGAGCGAACTGGAAATACCGGCAAGACGGCCGATATGTGGGCAGAGCGATTTAGTACTTTCAATAAAAATGTTCGCAACATAGCTGCAGAAGTAGGCGCGATAATTGTTGATGCAAATGAAAAACAATTTTTGTCAGATCGACGCTTGTTAGCATTTGATCGATTGCACTTGAATTCACTTGGACACGATCGTGTTGCACAAGGCGTACTTGAAGTACTAGATATGCCGTTTGATCCAAATTGGCGATTGCCTTTGCCGGCTGCTAAACCAACACCTTGGCTAGTAAAGAAAGCCACCAGTGTCGCTTGGGTTATTACTTTTGCTTTACCTTGGATCTGGCGACGAATTCGCGGTAAATCCTCAGGTGATGGGCGCAGCGCAAAGTTCCCGAATCCAACCTCTTGGCCGCTTAGTTAAGCGCTAATCCACCTAATCGCCATTTCCCGTTCACGCAAATGAGAGAAAATACCAATATGCCAAAGCCAGATGAGTTAATTGATCGCGAGATTAGTTGGCTCTCCTTTAATGAGCGAGTTCTCGAACTCGCCGAAGATAGAGAAGTCCCGCTACTTGAGCGACTTCGTTATCTGGCGATTTTTTCAAGTAACCTAGATGAGTTTTTTATGGTGCGCGTTGCGTCGATTTTAGGAAAAATTGAAAATCAGATTACTTCTACGAATACCGCCGGTTACACCCCGCAACAACTATTGACCGCCGTTACCGATAAAGCTCGAGTTTTAGCTAGCCGGCAAGCAAATCTTTTTAAGTCAGAGATCCTGCCAGAGCTGCAGAAGCATAAAATTGATTTAATTCATTGGAACGATCTGCTTGAAGATGAGCGAAACTATGTCTCAAAGCTTTTCCGCGAACGCATCTATCCAGTTTTAACTCCGCTCGCAGTAGACCCGTCACACCCGTTTCCATACATTTCAGGCCTCTCGCTTAACTTGGCAGTAATTTTAAAAAATCCTGCAACCAATGATGAATCTTTCGCCAGAGTTAAAGTTCCGCCGATCCTTTCTAGATTCATCGCTACATCTTCAACAGGTTCTAGACGATTTATCCCGCTAGAAGATGTGATTGCAATTCACCTACAAGAACTTTTTCCTGGAATGTTAATTGAAGATCACTACACATTTCGAGTCACTCGAAATGAAGATCTTGAACTCGAAGAAGAAGAATCCGAGGATCTTTTAACTTCACTTGAGCAAGAATTAGCACGACGTAGATTCGGCCCACCAGTTAGGTTAGAAATTGAAGAAGGCATCGATCAGGCGCTCCTTGAGCGTCTTTGCGAAGAACTTTCAATTAATCGCGAATGTGTTTTTTCACTCGCTACACCTCTAGATTTGACTGATCTAAATCGTATTGCCGACTTAGATATTCCGGAGTTAAAGTTTGATCGATTTAAGTCTCGTACTGCAGCCTCCCTTAGTGAAGTAGATTTCGGTGATCCAGAACTATTCTTTGCTGCCATTCGCCAAGGTGAGATTTTGTTGCATCACCCATATGAGTCTTTCACTAGTTCAGTGGTGCAATTCTTGCAAAATGCAGCGCAAGACCCACAAGTATTGGCTATAAAGCAGACCCTTTATAGAACTTCCGGTGACTCACCAATTATCGAAGCGCTAATCGAGGCAGCTGAAGCAGGCAAACAAGTGTTGGCAGTTATCGAAATTCGGGCACGCTTTGATGAACAAGCAAATGTGCGTTGGGCACGAAAGCTTGAAGCAGCCGGCGTCCATGTGGTTTATGGCTTAATGAATCTGAAAACCCACGCAAAGTTATCGTTGGTTATTCGAGATGAGCCAAATGGTCTGCGTCGTTATTGCCACGTCGGCACTGGAAATTACAATCCTAAAACTGCACGTTTTTACGAGGACTTAGGAATAATCAGCGCAGATCAAACTCTGACCGAAGATTTGAGTAAGTTATTTAATCAACTTTCAGGTTTAGCTCCGGCTTCAACTTATTCACGATTGCTAGTCGCACCGCGCAGTTTGCGCACCGGTTTACTTGAAAAAATTGAAAATGAGATAAGCAATTGTAAAGCTGGCTTACCTGCTGGGATTCAGTTTAAGTTGAACTCACTGCTCGATGAAGAATTTGTCGATGCGCTTTACCGTGCTTCTAACGCTGGCGTTAAAGTTGATATGGTTATCCGTGGAATCTCATCAATCAGGCCAGGTATTAAAGGTCTCTCAGAAAATATAACAGTGCGCTCAATTCTAGGTAGATTCCTTGAGCATTCGCGCATTTATCACTTTGTGAATAACAATGATGATGAATACTGGATCGGTAGTTCCGACTTAATGCATCGAAATCTAGATCGTCGAGTCGAAAGTTTGCTACGTATTGAAAAAATCCAGCATAAAGAGATCTTGCGAGAGATCTTTGAAATTTCGCTTTCGCCAGAGACCAGCAGTTGGCACCAATCAGGCACAGAATGGAAGCGTCATAAGAGCGGGCAAGACATTCAGGAACTCCTCATGCACAAGTACTTGAACGGATAATCGTGGGCGAACCTGAAGTTATTCAAGCCGCTGGTGTTGTTCTTTGGCGAGTCAGAAAGGAAGCCACTGAAATTGCGTTAGTTCATCGCCCAAAATATGACGACTGGTCTCTACCAAAAGGAAAAGTAGAGCCAGGCGAAACCCACTTAGCTTGCGCGGCTCGCGAAGCTATGGAAGAAACTGGTTTTGAGCCAGTATTAGGCCCGGAAATTGGTATTGCTAAATACTTAGCTGAGGGAACTCCCAAAGAAGTTCGTTATTGGTCGGCTCGAGCGATTGGTAAGTCAACTGGGCCAAGAGATACTCATGAAGTTGACCAAGTAATCTGGCTTTCGGTATCTGATGCCAAGAAAAAAGTTAGCGTCGATGATGATCGTGAAATAATTAAGTTTTTTGAAAGCTTCGGAATAAACACCACACCAATTATTCTGCTTCGACATGCTAAAGCGCTAAAGCGTGAGGAATGGGAAGGCGATGATGGTGACCGCCCATTAGATAATAAAGGTCAACGCCAAGCAAAACGCATGCTCTCTATTTACCAAAACTATGGCATCACTGAGATACATACTTCTGATGCTCAGCGTTGCATTGAGACAATCGAACCGATGGCTAAATCCTTAAAAATGAATCCAATTTACTCGCGAGACTTATCTGAGTATCGATATGAGAAAGATAAGGAAGCGCCATTAGATTATGTGTGGAGCCTGTTAAAACCTGAACTAAATGTGGTCGTTTGCAGCCATAATCCAATTCTGCCTAAGTTGGTCAAAAAGTTAATTGGAAAGAAAAATTTCAAAAAAATTGAAGTTGAACTTCAGCCTGGTGAAGCCTTTGTTCTGCATCATCGTGATGGTGAAGTTGTTGCAGTCGACTGGATTGAAGCACCAGCGGTTTAGTTGCTTTAGCGTTCCATCCAGTCTAACCAGCGTAAAACAATGCCTTCGCGAAGCGCCCAAGGGCAAATCTGAATCTGCGTTATATGCAATCTCTCCATTACGGTTCGCGCAACAATTGCGCCAGCGGTAATTTGCTTTGCGCGACTAGCTGATACGCCCGGAAGTTCTGCGCGAGATTTATTTGTCATCTCACTTAACTTTGGAATCATCATCATTAGAGCGCTTAGCTCTAAGACATTTGGATCACCTTTAAACCAATGAGCACCTAGTCGGGCGAGAGTGCGAAAAGTTTTACTTGTTGCCACAAATTGATCGGCGGCATGTTCGAAAATTTCTTCAGGTAGTTCCGAAATAACTAGTTCACGAACTTTTGACTCTAAGTTTCTGATTTCCTTACTTGTGTAAGGGTCATCATCTAAAAATTCTCGAGTAAGTCGAGCAGCGCCCAGCGGTAATGAAATAGTCGCTTCAGGATGTTCGTCGTCGCCCAGTCCGATTTCTAAGGAGCCACCGCCGATATCAATTACCAATAGTCGACCAGTTGACCAGCCATACCAACGACGTGCAGCCAAGAAAGTCATGGTCGCTTCTTCGTCGCCAGAAAGAATATTTATCTCAATACCAAATTCTTCATTTAAGCTATTCAGAATTTGCGCACCGTTTCGGGCATCTCGAATAGCTGAGGTTGCAAAAGCTAAAATTTCATCGGTCTTAAATTCACGGGCATGTTCGACTGCATCGGAAATCGCTTGGCGCAGTAGCGTTATGCCATCCTCAGTTATCTCATTAGATTTATTCAGGTAATCAGTTAAGCGCAGCTCGACCTTTTGGTTTGTAGTCGGGCTAGGCCGCGCCCCGGGGTGGGCATCAACTACCTGTAGGTGGATAGTGTTCGATCCGAGATCTAGAACACCAAGTCGCATAGGCGCAATCTACAGGGATATTGCTGGGTAGATAGTTAACGATTTCTGAATTTTACAAACTCCTGACATAATTACGACCCTTGCAGTGATGTAAGTAAAGGCCTCCCTAGCTCAGTGGTAGAGCAACGCACTTGTAATGCGTAGGTCGTCAGTTCAATCCTGACGGGGGGCTCCAGTTTTTAAAAATCCCATCCGATCTCTTTTTGTTAGACTCCCAGTCATGAGCGAATCAATTAGTAATGGCTTTGATGATCTTTGGCGTGCTAATGAAGAATACGTAAATACTTTTAAATACAGCGAGTTGACCGGTCGTGCTGCACGTGGTTTAGCGATTGTTACTTGCATGGATTCACGCATTAATCCGCTCTCTGTGGTTGGCATGAAATCTGGTGATGCCAAAATTTTACGCAATGCCGGAGCTCGTGTTACTCAAGATGTGCTTCGTACCTTGGTCTTAGCCACCTATTTACTAGGTGTTGATCGAATTTTGGTAATGCCTCACACTGATTGTCGAATGGCGCAAGAAGATGAAGAAGTAATTCATGCCATGATCGAGGAAAAACATGGGGTAGATACTCGTTCACTTGAATTCAATACCGTGGTTGATCAGCGCGCTGCACTAAGTCAAGATCTTGCGCGAATTCGCGCGTTTCCGTTGATTCCTAAAAATGTAATTGTTAGTGGTGGTATTTACCACGTTGCAACTGGCAAGATTGAACCAATCGAAAATTAAACTGGATTAGTGCGGCGAATCGGTTGCCTAGTTATTGGGTAAGACTGATCGGTCAAAAAACTTTTAATGATTGCAGTTACTAATTCAGGTTTCTCTTTAACTAAACCATGTGAGGTCCCGGGAACAATACCTAATTGTCCAAAGGGCAAAGTTTCATAGAGTTCGATTGAGTGTGAGTGTTTTACAACATCATCATCGCCAGCTAATACCAAGGTCGGCACACTAATTTGCGCTAAATCTGCAACTTCAATATTTGGTTCGACTTTCCAGATCTCATGCATTTTTGCAATCTTTGCATCTAACGTCTCTGGGGCATCAGGCGACATTTGCGCATATTCCGCTCGATATTCATCGCTGATTCCGGCCGGATCAAATTCGGGTAAATCAACAATGCCGTCAGCATTGAAGTTAGCAGCAATCGAAACAATTGATTTCACTAGATCTGGCCGCGCAATAGCAACCATTAGGGCGATATTTGCACCATCGCTGTAGCCAACTAAATGCGCGGGGCCCTTAATCACTTCGGTAATGAACGCAATCGCTTCATCGCGTTGAAAATCAAAATAGAAACTTCCGGGTTGATCAGCGCTTCGGCCGTGGCCCGCGCGATCGTATGCGTATAAGTGAAATGAATCTTGCAGGGGCTCAACCATTACTTCCGCAAAAGAATCGGTATCGCTCAAGCCGCCATGTAACAAGAGAACTGCTTCGCCATTATTGGCCCACTCAAAACTCCAGAGAGGGTAGCCAGAAACATTTAAATTTTTCATAAGCGAATTTCGGTTACGCAATATCCATAATGTGACGATTTCCTCGATCAAAAGTTAGGTAGTTCCAGGTCCAATCAGCAATTGTGCCAACCTTATTGCGTCCACCCAAAAGGTAGAAGAGATGAAGAAAAATCCAGATAAACCAAGCTGGAACTCCGGTTAGCTTAAGATTTTTAACTTCGACAACGGCCTTATGGCGGCCGATTGTCGCCATTGAACCTTTATCGCGGTATTTGAAATCTTGCGTTGGGCGTCCGTTACTCAGATTCAAGATCTGTTTTGCTGCCCAAGCACCCTGCTGCAGTGCGACAGGTGCAACCATGGGAAGTAAATTACCTTTGGCATCAGTCAAACCTGCGATGTCACCGATCGCCCAAATATTTGGGTAGTGATTGACTTGCAAAGTTGGCGTGGTATCAATTCTTGATTTAACCATTGGTAGTTTTAACGCTTCAGCAGTTGGCTCACCGCGTACTCCTGCAGCCCAAATTGTTACTTCAGATGGGATATCAGCGCCATCTTTAATTGAAATTTTTCGTGGTGCAACTTTTGCTACTGCGGTATTTAGAAAAACCTGGACACCCATTTTTTCTAAATCACGTTTAGTGCGATCAGATAACTTGGCCGAGAAAGTTGGTAACAAGCGCGGTCCAGCTTCAATCAGATTAATCTTCATGTGTTTTGCCGCATGTTCATGATCATTCTTAAGCGGCCCAGCAATGAGTTCAGCTAATGCGCCAGCCATTTCAACACCAGTTGGCCCGCCACCGACGACAGTTAACGAAAGAATGGTTTCATCTTCAAAGCGACAGAGATCTTCGAATCTGCGCATGATTTCGGCGCGAATATTTATTGCATCAGCAACGCTTTTCATGCCTAACGCATGCTCACTAACGCCAGGAATATTGAAATCTGCAGTAGCTGAACCAAGAGCGAAAATTAAGTGATCAAAATGCAGAACTTCACTGCTATCTAATTTGATTGCTTGGTTCTTATGATCGATTTCAATCGGTGAACCCATTCGAAATTTGATATCTCTTTTGCGCAAACCGCTTCTAATTGGGTAAGCCACATGGTCGGCAGCTAAACCGGCAGTTGCCACTTGGTAAAGCAATGGTAGAAAAGTTTGGAAATTATGGCGATCAACCAGGGTCACATCAGCTTTACCAGCTAATTCGCGCGCAGCCGTTAAACCACCGAAGCCGGCTCCCAAAATAACCACTCGAGGCTTAGCCACGTGAGCCTCCTTCCCAAATTCAAAACTGCAAAATCAATTAGTTAAGTCTATTGTTTATCTCATGGACCCGCAGATTAAAGCCCGCAAGTACCTTGTAACAGGGGCTTCTGGATATGTGGGCGGTCGCTTGGTACGAAGTTTATTGAATGAAGATTTAGAAGTTCGGGTCTTAGTACGCGATCGAGAGAAAATCAAAGGTCAGCCATGGTTTGACCATGTGGAAATTGTGGAAGGTAATGCCAATTCAGAGTCCGATTTAATTGCGGCGCTAACTGGAGTTCATACTGCGTTCTATTTATTGCACTCCATTAATCTTGGTAAGAATTTTGATGACATTGAAGCGGTTATGGCCCGTGGTTTCGCCAAAGCTGCTGAAGCTGCGGGAATTTCGCAGATTGTTTACCTAGGCGGAATCGCAAATGATAAGAAATCTAGCCAGCATTTAGCTTCTCGGGTTAAAACCGGTACTGAATTAGCATCTGGCAAAGTCCCAGTACTAGAACTACGCGCTGGAATCATTATTGGTTCGGGTTCGGCATCCTTTGAAATGTTGCGTCACTTGACGCACCGACTGCCGGTCATGACTACGCCAAAGTGGGTTTCAAATCTAACTCACCCGATTGCGATTAGAGATGTGCTTTATTACTTACGTGGTGTGGCAGCTCTAGAAGTTCCAGTAGACCAAGTTTTTGATATCGGTGGGCCCGAGATACTTTCTTATGCTGACATGATGCAAAAATTTGCCAAACTATCTGGCTTGCCGCGCCGTTGGATTATTAAAGTCCCAGTGCTAACGCCAGAGCTATCAAGTTTATGGATTGGTCTGGTAACTCCAGTTCCGACTGCGCTCGCTCGACCACTAGTTGGTTCTTTGATTAATGAAGTTGTGGCGGATCCAAAGAAAAGTATTAATGATTTGATTCCACCACCACCCGAAGGATTACTCAATGTCGAAAACGCAATCAATCTTGCCCTTTCCAGAACTAGCGACGGAAAAGTAGAAACCCGTTGGTCTGATGCTGCTTATCCAACTGCGCCATGGCAAAAGGCTCAAGGAGATCCCGATTGGGCCGGCGAAATGACCTTGAAGGATTTCCGTGAAACTACAACTGATATTCCGTTAGCCCAGATTTGGAAAACGATTGAAGGCATTGGCGGCCAGCATGGTTGGTATGGCTCAGATTTCCTTTGGTTTGTACGAGGTTTAATCGATCGAATGTTTGGTGGAGTTGGATTGCGTCGTGGCAGGCGAGACCCAGATCATTTACGAGTTGGTGAAAGTTTAGATTTTTGGCGAGTTGAGAAAATAGAACGTGAATCTGTGTTGCGCTTATATGCCGAAATGGTTTTACCTGGGAAAGCTTGGTTGGAATTTAGAGTCTCTGAAGAAAATGGAAAAACTCACATTGTGCAAGAGGCAAGCTTTGAACCGCGCGGTTTAGGTGGGCAGTTGTATTGGTATTCCGTTCTGCCTTTTCATTCCTTTATCTTTCCAATCATGTTGCGCAACATAATTAAAAAGACCCGACGCAATAATAGTTAACTTAAATTCTCAATTAGTGGCAGACTTTCAGCATGCATGAGTTCACCCCTGAAGTCGAAGCGCTCGCAAACGAGGTGTTGGAATATAGCCTCGAGCGATTAAAAAGCGATCCGCCACTAGATGGTCCGTTATCTGAAGCTGAACTTTTTGCTCAAGTCGGAAACACCATCACTGTAAAAGGCCTAGGCGGCAAAGAAGCTCTTGATGTTTTTACTTCAGTCTTAGCAAAAGCATGTATATCAACGGACCACCCACGCAATTTAGCTTTTATTCCATCGGCACCGAGTGAATATGCAAACCTCTTTGATCTAGTAGTTGGAGCTAGCGCTTTATACGGAGGTTCATGGCAAGAAGGTGCCGGTGCCGTGTTTGCTGAAAATCAAGCGCTGCGCTGGATTGCCGATTTAGCAGGTTTGCCGCAAAGTTCTGGCGGTGTTTTCGTGCAAGGCGGCACAGTGGGAAATCTTTCGGCGTTAGTTGTAGCGCGCGCACACGCTCGTAAAAATTTCCCTGATACTACGCGCTGGGTAATTGCTTGTAGTGAACAAGCACATTCATCTATCGCATCTGCGGCTGAAGTTATGGATATCGATGTTTTAAAGATTGCTGTCGACGAGAATGGAAAGTTACAAGGCGACGCAGTTGCTAAAGAAATAGATGCACTACATCGACAAAGCGGTCGTCGAGTATTTGCCGTAGTTGCCACAGCGGGAACCACAAATCTAGGCATAATTGATGATTTAGCCGGAATCGGTGCTGCTGCAAAAGCGCGTGAAATTTGGTTTCATGTTGACGGCGCTTATGGATTAGCGGCCTTGTGTGCGCCTTCAGTTCGCACTAAATTTAACGGCATAGAAAACGCGGATTCCTTAATTGTTGATCCGCATAAATGGTTGTTTGCGCCATATGACGCATGTGCTCTAATTTATCGCGAACCTGAATTAGCTCGCGAAGTTCATACTCAACATGCTTCATATCTAGATACGCTGCATGATGGAAATTGGAATCCATCGGATTATGCAATTCAATTAACGCGTCGCACACGAGGGTTACCTTTTTGGTTCTCACTTGCAGCTTACGGAACTGATGCATATTCCGAAGCGATGGAACAGTCACTTGAAGTTGCAAAGTACGCTGCGAAAAAAGTTAGTGAACATCCAAATCTGAAATTACTTTGCGAACCCGAGCTTTCGATTGTGGCATTTACGCGCAACGGTTGGGCTGCATCTGATTATCAAAAGTGGAGCGATGAGTTATTAACCGAACAAGTTGGATTTATTCCGCCTTCATCTCATGACGGACAGCCGATATTGCGTTTTGCCATAGTCAACCCGTGGACAAAATTCAGCGATATCGATCTGATTTTGCAACGGTTATAAATCACTTGAAGTTCCCACACTTTTTCACTTCCGTTAAGTAAGATCGTCCTTATGTCCGCTCAAGAACAGCTCTCGGTCTCGGTAAATCTGACCGACCTGGAAATGGCGATCCTAGAATTCGAACGAAATTGGTGGCGTTATGCCGGTGCCAAAGAGTCCTCAATCAAGGAACTCTTCGATTTGGATGCGCCTAAGTATTACCGCCTGCTAAACGATTTGATCGACCGCGAAGATGCCCTGGCTGCCTCGCCGATGCTAGTAAAACGCCTTCGCCGCCTTCGTGAAGCCCGTACACAGGCTCGTTCAGCCCGCTAAACCCCGCTTTTAGCCTCGCCATTAACCTCAATTGGCCCCTGTTGCTCCGCTGCCCTCGTTTTGCGCGGGCGAAATATTCTGCGTAGATTTGGCGTTAGCACTCGAGGGGCGTGAGTGATAAAACGCCCTGAACGACTAGAAATGAACCACAACTAAAAGGAGCAAGACCATGGCCAAGCAGATTGCCTTTAACGAAGAAGCCCGTCGTGGGCTTGAGCGCGGAATGAACGTGCTCGCCGACGCCGTAAAAGTAACGCTCGGACCTCGCGGACGTAACGTTGTCCTCGAGAAGAAGTGGGGCGCCCCAACAATTACTAACGACGGCGTATCAATTGCCAAAGAGATCGAGCTAGATGATCCATGGGAAAAGATTGGTGCTGAATTAGTTAAGGAAGTAGCTAAGAAGACTGACGATGTTGCCGGCGACGGAACAACTACCGCAACCGTACTTGCGCAAGCACTAGTTCGCGAAGGCCTTCGTAACGTTGCAGCTGGTTCTAATCCAATGGCGCTTAAGCGTGGAATTGAAAAAGCCGTCGATGCAATCGTTGCTGAACTTCTTTCAATGGCAAAGAGCGTAGATTCAAAAGAGCAGATTGCAGCTACTGCATCTATCTCAGCCGCAGATTCAACAATCGGCGAAATGATCGCTGAAGCGATGGATAAGGTCGGCAAAGAAGGCGTTATTACCGTTGAAGAATCAAATACTTTTGGTCTCGAACTAGAACTAACTGAAGGTATGCGCTTTGATAAAGGTTACATCTCACCATATTTCGTAACTGATCAAGATCGCATGGAAGTTGTTCTAGAAGATGCTTACGTTCTTCTAGTTAACTCAAAGATTTCAAACATTAAAGACTTGCTACCAATTCTAGAAAAGGTAATGCAATCAGGTAAGCCACTTGCCATCATCGCTGAAGATGTTGAAGGCGAAGCACTTGCCACACTCGTTGTAAATAAGATTCGCGGAATTTTCCGTGCCGCTGCAGTTAAAGCGCCAGGTTTCGGTGATCGTCGTAAGGCGATGTTGCAAGACATTGCAATTCTTACCGGTGCAACAGTTATCTCAGAAGAAGTTGGTTTAAAGATTGATCAAGCTGGCCTTGAACTTCTTGGAAAAGCTCGCAAGGTAGTTATCAGCAAGGAAGAAACCACCATTGTTGAAGGTGGCGGAGATGCTGATCAGATCAAGGGCCGCGTAAATCAGATTCGCGCCGAGATTGAAAAGAGCGATTCAGATTATGATCGCGAAAAACTACAAGAGCGTCTAGCTAAGTTAGCTGGCGGCGTTGCTGTAATTAAGGCAGGCGCAGCTACTGAAGTTGAACTTAAAGAGCGCAAGCACCGTATTGAAGATGCCGTTCGTAACGCAAAAGCTGCAGTTGAAGAAGGCATCGTTGCCGGTGGTGGCGTTGCGCTACTTCAGGCCGGACATGCAGTTTTCGCTAAGTTGAAATTAGAAGGCGACGAAGCAACTGGTGCCAAGATTGTTGAACTATCAATCGAAGCTCCACTAAAGCAGATCGCAGTTAATGCCGGTCTTGAAGGTGGCGTTATCGTTGAGAAAGTTCGTCACTTAACTCCAGGTCATGGCTTAAATGCTGCAACTGGTGAATATGTAGATATGATCAAAGCTGGCATCATCGATCCAGCGAAGGTAACTCGTTCTGCACTTCAAAATGCCGCATCAATCGCAGCGCTCTTCATCACAACTGAAGCAGTGATCACAGATAAGCCAGAGAAGAATCCAGCGCCAGCTCCACAAGGCGGCGGAGATATGGACTTCTAAAGTAATTAAGCCTAAATTGGCAGGAAGCGCCACCCTCGATTACCTTGAGGGTGGCGTTCTGCTTTACTCTTAGCCCATGAGTAAATGGGATGCCCGCGATTTAGCACACGCCGCCGCGATAGAAGATGCCGGCGATGCCAAGTTAGTTGGCGAATTTGTTACTGTTGATTTTGACGATGAAGATCGCATTGCAACTTATTTATTCGAAGCTAATTTAAGTGGCTATCGCGGATGGCGTTGGGCAGTTACTGTTTCTAAAGTTGATAACAAATCAATCGCAACTCTTTGCGATGTAGTAGTTCTTCCTGGCCCTGATGCACTTGTGCCACCAAAATGGATTCCATATCGTGATCGTTTGCAGCCAGGTGATGTTGGCGTTGGCGACATTGTTCCTTCATCCCTTGATGACACACGTTTAACAACTGGTGAGGCCGCACTACCAGCTGATGAAGAGCTAGATCCAGGTTTAGCATTTGAATTAGGTCTGGGTCGCACTCGCGTTTTATCAATTGAAGGTCGCGATCAAGCAGCTAAACGTTGGCACGATGGCGAGCGTGGGCCAAATTCACCGATGGCACAGATGGCGCCTAAGCCTTGTAATTCATGCGGTTTCTTTATTCCGATTGCTGGTTCTATGCGCAGCGCTTTCGGTGCTTGTGCCAATGCGATTTCGCCGGAAGATGGCCGCGTAGTTTCGGCTACACATGGCTGCGGCGCACACTCCGAAGCCACTTTCTAAGCACATATTCGCACTTCACGCCCCAAGTTAAGTGCGATAAACTACTCACCTGTCCGCAACCGCGGCTAAACGATTACTAGAGTTAAAAAACTCAAATTTATAAATGTTGAAGGAGACCCCAAATGCCATCAGGCCGCGTTAAATGGTTCAGCCTGGA
>CAXNEB010000002.1:0-63494 GCA_964201645.1 Candidatus Planktophila sp. | reverse complement strand
GCCATCGAAATTCGCTCGCCGGCAGTTAACAACATGTCGAGTTCGCGGCCATTTGGAATTGGCGTTACTTGATTAGCTAAATCGATTAGTTCATCGGTGGTATCTCCCATGGCCGAAACCACGACTACGACCTGATTTCCATCGCGCTTGCTAGCCACAATGCGGGCGGCAACGCGCTTCATGCCCTCGGCATCGGCGACACTAGAGCCACCATATTTCTGAACAATTAACCCCATGCAGCGAAGTTTGAACTATGAATAGCCACTTTTGCCACCGATAAAGGGGATATCTCAAATAATGATACGGATGTTCATCCAAATAATGAGATAGTCAGGCTAAAGAGTGCGACGGCCCTCAAATGCGCGGCCCAAGGTAACTTCATCGGCGTATTCAAGATCGCCACCAACTGGCAGGCCGCTAGCTAAGCGCGAAACTTTAAGGTCAAGTGGGGCCAATGCGCGCGATAGATAGGTCGCCGTTGCTTCGCCTTCGAGGTTGGGGTCGGTCGCCAAAATAACTTCAGTCACGGTGTTATCGGCCAAGCGCGCCATTAATTCGCGAATTCGTAATTGATCTGGGCCAATGCCATCGATCGGACTAATCGCGCCACCGAGCACATGATAAGTACCGCGGAATTCGCGAGTGCGCTCGATTGCAATTACATCTTTGCTCTCTTCGACCACGCAGATTGCAGTGCGATCACGACGAGGGTCGCGGCAGATTCGACATTGTTCTTCTTCGGAAACGTTTCCGCATTCGGTGCAGAACTTAACGCGTTCTTTAACGGTGCGAATTGATTCAACGAGAGCAGTTGCGATTTCAGGTTCTGATTGCAAAATGTGAAAAGCAATTCGCTGCGCGCTCTTTGGGCCGATACCCGGCAAGCGACCGAGTGCGTCGATTAAATCTTGAATGGCACCTTCATACATTCCGGTGCTCATCTATCGTCCTTCACAATCTTGGCGCCAAGTTCGCGCGCCAGGAGTTCGGGGCCAGAGAGTTGATTCTTATCAGTTGGTGATTCATCAACTCGCACCGCGCGTGCTGCAGGAGTATTGGTATCGATTGAAGAATCCACGATCACTTCGATCTTTTTATCAACGCCAACTACATCAACAAATGCTTGACGCAGAATTACATCGGATTCAGAACGCAAGAATGAATCACGCGCGCCTGAGTTAACGATGCCGATCGTGATTGAGTTTTCATCCATCGAAACAATTTGTGCGCTGGCACTTAGCAACGACCAAGTTAAGCGCCGCTTCTTCTTAACTTCTTCAATTACGTCGGGCCAAATTCTGCGCAAACCTGTTACGTCGATTGCTGAATTTTTAATTGGTTCGGCTGTTTTAATCGGATCCGACGATTTGGGAAGAGCTTTTTTAAAATCGTCTTGCTCCGTTAAAACAGCCTCTTCAACTTTTACTAGCTTAGGTTCCGCAGCTTTCACAGCTGGGGTTGATGCTGGAACTGAGATTGATTCGGCGCGTTCGAGGCGCTCGATGCGGCTAAGTAATCCACGCTCGCTGGTGTCGCCACCTGGTAACAAGATGCGGCCGCAGATAAGTTCGAGAATTAAACGTGGGGCAGTAGCACCGCGCATTTGGGTCAGGCCTTCGGCAGCGATATCGGCTGCGCGCGAAAGGTTCGCTGCGCCAATTTGATTGGCTTGGGTGCGCATACGTTCGATTTGGTCTTCGGGAAGTTCGCGCAAAATTGAGTTGGCATTCGTTTGTTGCAGTGCATCAACGATCATTAAATCGCGTAGACGCTCGAGGAAATCAGCGGTGAAACGACGTGGGTCGTGGCCCGATTCGATTACGCGATCGACAGTTTTAAATAGTGAAGCTCCATCGCGGGCAGCAAGTGCGTCGATGGCATCATCTAGTAGCGCACCATCGGTGAAACCAAGAAGTTGAATTGCAATTTCATATGAAACGCCATCACTTCCGGCACCAGCTAATAGTTGGCCGAGAATTGAAAGTGCGTCACGAACTGATCCGCCCGATGCGCGAACTACTAATGGCAATACACCTTTAGCAACCTTTACACCTTCAGCATTGCAAATCTTTTCAAGGTGCGCAACGAGAATTCCAGGTGGAACTAAACGGAATGGGTAATGGTGCGTACGCGAACGAATTGTAGAAATTAACTTTTCAGGTTCAGTTGTAGCAAAGATAAAAATAACGTGGGGAGGTGGTTCTTCAACAACTTTTAGGAGTGCATTCGCTGCACCAGTTCCGAGTTGATGCGCTTCGTCGATAATGTAAATCTTGTAACGAGATTGAACTGGTGCAAAGAAAGCTTTATCGCGCAGATCTCGCGCATCATCAACTAAACCATGAGTCGCAGCATCAATTTCAATTACATCTAATGAACCCGGACCATTTGCAACTAGATCAGTACACGATTGACATTTTCCGCACGGTGTTGGAGTTGGGCCTTCGACGCAGTTAAGTGAACGCGCCATGATTCGAGCTGATGAAGTTTTTCCGCAACCACGTGGTCCGCTAAACAAATATGCGTGATGTGTGCGATCACCAGAGAGTGCGTTCGACAATGGAGCTGTTACATGTTCTTGTCCGATGACATCAGCGAAAACCGATGGGCGGTACTTGCGATACAAAGCTAGTGACATCGCTTGTGATCTCCGCTCTTCCTACTCATCGGTGCCGAACTCTAGTTCTAACAAATTTTTTAAGAATCATTTACTGGGCAAATCTATTAAGGGATCCCTCGCGCACCCGTCAGAGCACGCCTACCCTTGCTGTATTCCTACCCTGGGGGAGTTCGGACGCGATAACGTCGCGCGAGGGATCTGGTCTAAGCATAGTTATTGCTACCGATAGAGTTCACCTGCTGATTAGGTCGCAAGCGGGTTTTACGCTCAGTTTGGGCCCAATCTGCGCGGGAGGATTCGCATAGCGGCCGAGTGCGCACGCTTGGAAAGCGTGTATAGGGCAACCTATCGAGGGTTCAAATCCCTCATCCTCCGCTCATTTCATTCGCTTTGACTGAATCACGAATGACTGAAACGGACTTGTTTACCTGGAACTGATTGCCCTGTTGGGGTTTGTTGCTGGCTCGGACATCCTCCGCTCACCAGTTCGGCCGGTCACCACTGAACAATCTGGTTGTCTTCCCATAGAACTCCAGTGGTATCGCCAGCATTGAATTCTCGAGTTGCTAACCACAGTGCAGTTGCTGCGCCTTCTTCTGCGCTGCGCGGTGCATCAGGGCCACCCATGTCGGTGCGCGAATGATTCGGACAAACTGCATCAACTAAAACTCCTCGCGCACCTAGCCCGATTTCGTGTGCAAGGTTTCGCACCAGCGCATTAACGCCTGCTTTGCTGATTCGATACGGAGCAAGACCGCCAGCATTTCCAGGGCCAGACATTCGACCTAAACATGCGGAATAAATAATGATGCGGCCATTACGTGCTTCAGCCATTGCGGGAACTAGGCCGTTAACAATTGTGAAAACGGAATCTAAATTAATTGCCATCACGCGACGCCATTCGGCATCAGTGGTCTTTAGCGTTTTAGACATTTTCTCGCTCATAACACCATGGGCCAGAATCATAATTTCGGGTGCAGCGTGTTGCTGCGCAATCAGCTCAACTGTTTTGCGGGTAGCTGACTGATCTTCTAAATCAACGGCATAGGTCGTGAACTTTTGATTTGGGTATTGGCTCTGCAGCTCTTGGCCAGCAAGCGTTAAACGATCTGCGTCCTTTGCAATCATCAAGATGTCATGACCTAGAGCGGCTAACGATTTAGCGTTCTCGAAACCTAGACCCCTGCTTGCACCGGTAATAATTGCTAAAGCCATGGGTAAAGCCTGCCTCAAATCCCTCAAAAATGTTGATTGAAATATAGTTACAAAATCGCTTTCCTGCGTAAAGTTTGACCTATGGCAACTAAAGATCGCAGCGGATATTTAACTTGGAAACATGGCCGAACTTGGTTTCGCGTAATTGGAGACCTTAGAAATGGCCAGATTCCAATAGTTGTAATGCATGGTGGCCCTGGCGGAACACACGTCGGAGTTTTAACTATGGCGAAATTACTAAATGCATCAGGTCGCCCCGTAATTGTTTACGACCAGCTGGGCTGCGGTAAATCAACTGCGCTGAAAGCAAAGCCGGCCAGCTTTTGGACGATGGAGCTTTTCGAAGAAGAGCTGAGTCGCTTGATCAAGCATCTTAAAATACAAAATCGTTACATGCTCGCTGGTGCATCTTGGGGCGGAATGCTTGCGTTGAACTACGCAGTCAAGAGACCCAAGGGGTTAAAAGGTTTAATAATTGCTAACTCACTGCCATCTAGTCGTATGTGGGTGCGCGAGACACGCAAACTCGTTGCCAAGCTGCCTGCAAAACATCGTAATGCGATTTATAAATATGAGAAGTTAGAGAAATACAAAGCTAAGGAATATCTTGCAGCAAACGTTGAATATGCTAAGCGCCATATCAGGCAGATTCCACAGCTCGTAGATTTCGCACAGAAGCCTAAGTTTGGAATGCATGTTTACGAGGCGATGTGGGGACCAACTGAATTCACGGTTCGCGGAACGCTAAAAGATTGGTCGGTTGAAAAGGAACTTCATCTAATTAAGGTGCCGACTTTTTTCATCAATGGTGAGAAAGATGAAGCAACCCCCGTTATGCATCGCTTCATGAAAGCACGCGTTAAAGGTTCGCAGTATTACTGCATCAAAGGTGCTTCACATACTGCCCCGGCCGAGGCGCCCCTTGAATGGATGCAGGTAACCCAGAAGTGGCTAGCCAGTAAGAAGCTTTAAGTCCGATTTTCCTTGCTTATCTCTCTGATTTCGTGATACCATGATGTCATGACTAAGCAAACAACTTTGCGCCTCCCCGATGATCTAGCCGATCAAGCAGAAGTCGTGGCTGCTGTAAGAAATATCAGTGTTAATCAATTAGCGATTGAAGCTCTTCAGGCTGAGATCTCACGCATGAAAGACGATGAGCAATTTATCATCGACCTTAAATTGCATTCGAAAAAGCATAAAAATCTGCTGGATCGCCTAGCTAGGTGACCTTGTACCTGACTTTGAATCAGGTACTGCATATTGCTGAAGAAGTAACCGGTGTATCACTTGAAACGTTGGCACGAGTTTCTCAATTACACCTTCTCTCTTCGGCAGTTGCGGCACCCCAGACAGAACTAATCGGGCTAGACCCATATCCTGAACTTTCAGATAAAGCTTCGGCTTTGGCCTTTCACATTGCACGAAATCACGCACTTCCAGATGGAAACAAACGACTTGCTTTTCTATCAGCGTTTGAATTCTGCTGGATCAACGGGTTCGAAATGGAATTCGATATTGATGATGCCGAAGCAATCTTCTTCGGACTCGCTGGTGGTGAAATTACCCAAGAAGCTCTTGCGATCTGGATTAAGAAAACACTTCGCGACCGAAATGGTACTTGAGATACTCTTTTTCCATGGATTCCTTTGAGAGTTTTTTAACTTCGCAACAACTTGTTAGGGAATCTGAAGTGCTGTCCGAATTTTGTCGTTTGATAGTTGAGGAACGTTCAAGGTATGAAAATCAGGCAGAGATTTTTCTTGAGACGGGGTCTTTTTCTCGGGTAAATGGTAATTACTCTTTCATATACAAAATGAAAGATGACCGTTTCGTTTGGCATGCCAAGCCACTTTCCCCAACAGAAAATAGTCACTCCAGCGAGGTTCCTATTCCTGAGGCCAAGGTTGATAAAATTGAAACCTTGATTGAGTTTTTTGCCCAGAGCGAAGCTGGATTTGTTAACTAAATCTGCACACCGATGTATTTAGTTTGCAAAAACTCGTGAATTCCATCAAAGCCACCTTCGCGACCTAAGCCAGATTGCTTAACGCCACCAAATGGGGCAGCTGGGTCCGAAATCACACCCTTGTTAATCGCGACCATTCCAGATTCCATGGCTTCGGCTGTGCGAAGTGCACGAGCCAAGTCGCTAGAAAATACATAACTAATGAGACCAAATTCGGTGTCATTCGCGAGTGCGATTCCCTCAGCATCGGTATCGAAAATAACAACTGGGGCTACGGGGCCAAAGATCTCATGCCTCAAAATTGGGTTGTCTTTAGCCACTGAAAGCACGGTTGCTGGGTAGAAAGCACCTGGGCCATCGGGGGTTTTACCACCGGTTTCGACCTTGGCACCCGCTGCGATTGATTGCTCAACTAACTCAGCGATCTTGTTGCGCTCCTTGATTGAAACGCTGGCACCTAACGTTGTGGTGGCATCGGTACCGCGACCAACAACAAATGCTGACATTGATTTAGTTAGCTCGGCAATAAATTTATCGGCGATTGGTCGCTGCACGTATATGCGGTTTGCAGAAGTACATGCAGCGCCACCATTGCGCATCTTGGCTAATAACAATTGTGGAATTGTCACTGCTAGGTCGGCATCATCGTGCACGATAACTTGTGCGTTTCCGCCAAGTTCCATTGAGCAACGAATTACTCTGTCGGCAGCTTCTTTAAGAAGCACGCGACCAATTTCAGTTGAACCAGTGAACGATAAATTCTTAACTCGTGGGTCGTGCAGCATCTTAGAAATTGCTGGCCCAGTTTTTTCTGGAATAACTAAATTCAAAACACCCTTAGGTAATCCAGCGCGTTCCAAAATATCAACGATGTGCATTGCGGTTAGCGGAGTTTCAGTTGCTGGTTTTAAAATCATGGTGCAACCTGCTGCAATCGCTGGACCGATTTTGCGAGTCGCCATTCCGGCTGGGAAATTCCAAGGTGTAATTAAAATTGATAAACCAATTGGTTGATGAGTAACTAAAATTCGCTTGTCTCCGCTGGGTGACATGCGGAAATCTCCTGGTGTGCGAACGGTTTCTTCAGCAAACCAACGGAAAAATTCTGCGGCATACGTCGCTTCGCCGCGAGCATCAGGCATTGCTTTGCCATTTTCGCGCGAGATCAAGGTTGCGATCTCTTCAATTTCAGCGGTCATGATTTCAAATGCTTTGCGCAGAATTTCAGAACGGAATCGTGGCGCAGTCGCAGCCCACTCAACAGCTACAGCATCGGCAGCAGCAATAGCAGCCTCACATTGCGCATCATCGGCAATCGCAACTTGGGCAATTACTGAACCATCGCTGGGGTCAGTTACGGCAACCGTGCTTGCACCCGGCACCCACTGGCCATTTATATAGAGTTGTGTGCGCATAAGCAGAGCATAACAATCTAAGATAGAGCCTCTAACAAGGAGTAAAAGTGCCTAAGTCTTGGACTGATGGAGCCCCAGCCCCGGTTGCGCTTCAGGATCATGCGCATCTGCGCGACCCGTTTACCTACAAAATCAAGAAGTGGTTCTTGGGCAGTGCGCTAAACCGTCACTCGCTAGAGCATCAGCGCCTTAAGAAGCGTTATGCGCTCGGTATTTTATCTTCGGACTGTATTTCATCTTCGGCCTATGGCTCTGAGCAGATTTTGATTGCTTTGCTACCTGCTTTTGGTTTAGCAGCTTTCACAATCTTGATGCCAATGACCGGCATCGTCATCGCAATTTTAATTTTGATTACGCTTTCTTACCGAAATGTAATTCAGGTTTATACCAAGACAGGTGGCGCGTACATAGTCTCGCGTGACAACTTTGGCCCGGTAGTTGCACAAGTTGCAGCTGTCGCGCTGATGCTTGATTACATCGTAACTTTAGCGATTCAAAGCGCCGCAGGTGTTGCCGCGATTATTTCAACTTTCCCTGAACTTGAGCCATACAAAATGCATATGATTTTTGCAATCATTGTATTGCTAACTTTTGGAAATTTAAGAGGAGTTAAGGAGGCAGGCAAAGCATTTGCACTGCCAACTTATTTATTTATTGGCGCAATGTTGATCGTATTTACTTGCGGCCTGTATCGATATTTCACCGGCACTCTGCCAATGCTAGAAACTGATCTTCCAGGTGCTGTTGAACTTGGTCAGCCAAGCTCATTGCTCACTGGTGCGGCAATCTTTATTCTGTTACGTGCATTTGCAAATGGTGGTTCTTCATTAACTGGTCTCGAAGCCATCTCTGACGGTGTTGCACTATTCAAGGCTCCTGAAGCAGATAACGCGAAACGTACGTTGGTAATTATGAGCGCAATCCTCGGAACTCTGGTTCTAGGAGTTTCTTGGTTTGCTCATAAAATCCATGCAATGCCTTACGAATCAGGTACGCCGACAGTAATTTCGCAAATTGCAAAAGCGGCGGTCGGCACCGGCACATTTGGGCAAGGCATGTTCATTTTGGTTCAGTTAGCGACGATGCTTATTCTTTTTGCTGGTGCGAATACGACTTATAGTGCGTTTCCGTTGCTCTGTAACTTCGTAGCTGCCGATGGTTATCTACCGCGTCAACTGAGCAAGCGTGGGCACCGATTAGCGTTTTCCAACGGAATTCTGTTGCTTGCAGGTGGCGGAATCTTCCTGGTAATCATTACGGCTGGCTCAGTTGAGCATCTAGTGGCTTTCTACGCACTCGGCGTATTCACCGGATTCATGCTGGCTGGTTTTGGAATGGCCAAACACGCAACTACCCACAAGGGCGATGGTTGGAAAGTTAAGTTTGTAATCAACGGCTTAGCTGGTGCGATCTCATTGTTAATCGTTCTTATTTTCTCGGTCGTTAAATTCACCCAAGGTGCCTGGATTGTTTTAGTTGTTGCGCCAATTATGGTCGTTGCATTCTTGAGATTAAATCGTCAATACACCGCAGAACAGAAAGCGCTAACGGTTAAGAGTGAACAACAACGCGCTACTTCTATTACTCGCCACGACGTTACAGTTTTAGTTGATTCAGTAGATCTTGCAACCATCAGCGTGGTTCGATATGCCCGCACCTTAAATGCTCGAAAGATTTCTGCAGTCCATTTTGTCATCGATGATCGTAGAGCCGCCGAAATTCAAGCAGCGTGGGCAGCATCTGATGCAGTTGATGATGTTGAACTTGAGTTAATTGATTGCCCTGATCGTCGCCTACCGAACGCTGCGCTCGATTATGCGATTCGTATGACTGAACAAAAAGATGTTGAATTAACTTTGCTATTACCTCGTCGTTCATACTCTGGTTTCTTAGGTCGCTTGCTACATGATCAAACTGCCGAAGATATTGCGGCGCCGATTTCTCAATTGTCGCGAGTGGTTGCAACGATCATGCCGTTTGATGTTTCAAAAATGATTTCCGGTAAATCACTTGTAGCTGAAAATCCGAAGAGAGAATCACCTGTTGCCGCGAAACCGGTTTCCGTGAAAACTGAAGCTAAACCTTTGGTCGCACAATCAGCCGAACCGATTAGTCACTATGCCGAAAATATGACGCCGATTGGAAACATTACTTGGCGTAAACGCGCGCATATTCAGGGCCGAGTAACAGCAATTCGCACTGCGCCTAGCGGAGCGGCTCCAGTAATTAACGTGGAAGTTTGGGATGAAACCGGTGGCGTAACGCTGCAATTCTTAGGTCGTCGCGAGATCCGGGGCCTAGATATTGGATCTGAATTACGCGCTGAAGGAATGGTCGCTGAAAACGACGGCAAAATGACTATTTTGAATCCTTCATACGAACTACTTAAGTAACGCTTACTTCAAACG
Organism: Candidatus Planktophila sp.; assembly: GCA_964201645.1. Taxonomy (GTDB): domain Bacteria; phylum Actinomycetota; class Actinomycetes; order Nanopelagicales; family Nanopelagicaceae; genus Planktophila. The sequence goes on along the minus strand of CAXNEB010000002.1, from coordinate 53,867 downwards.
TGGTTAAGCCTGAATAAATATGGCGGTGGCGGTGGGATTTGAACCCACGGTTGAGTTTCCCCAACACACGCTTTCGAGGCGTGCTCTTTTGGCCGCTCAGACACGCCACCGTGGGTGACGATACCCCAAAAAATTACTGTCGGAAAAAATTAGTTAGCAGTTCGGCACACTCTGCTTCAAGAACTCCGCCTACAACTTCCATTTTATGAATTGCCCGTGGATCACGAAGAACATCCCAAACCGATCCGACTGCACCAGCTTTTTCATCCCAGGCACCAAATACCAAAGTATTGATTCGTGATTGGGCAATTGCACCTGCACACATTGCACACGGTTCGAGAGTGACAACTAATTTGCACTCATCTAATCGCCAAGAACCTAACTTTTGTGCCGCCCGACGAATTGCAACTATCTCGGCATGTGCAGTTGGATCTTGATGCGCTTCGCGTTCGTTAAATCCCGTTGAAATAATATTATTTTCAGAGTCAACAATTAACGCACCAACAGGTACGTCCTCTGTTTTTAGAGCGCTTTGGGCAATTGCAATTGCTGAACGCATCAGATCTTGATGAATCAAAGTTCTAGCAGCTCCGCAAACTCATTGCCAAAACCTAATCGTTTTGCAATAGCTTCTAGTTGTTCATCTGGAAACAACTCGCCATCATCACAAAGCGCTAGCAGTTCCATGTGGGGCATTCCGAGATCGGCAAAAATGTCTTTGTGACCCACTGGTAGCGGTTCATCATCATCGCTTGGTTGATCTAGATCTGCAATTTCGAGAAATTCCTCAGCAACTTCGTAATCGAGTGCGCATGAGACATCGCTTAAGAACATGTAAATGTGGGTACCGAGGACACGGATCAAAATAAAAAACTCTTCATCAATTGCAATTAGAGCAACCGCGCCACCATTTGTTTGTTGTGATTTAAGGCGATCAATAATTGCAGGCAAATCTTGGGCATCTGGCAGATTGGCCAGCGTCCAACGGCCGTCTTCATGCCAGGCTTCTACGGCGATATCGACTTCATTAATGAGTTCAGTCACTTTTCCACCCCTCACCGCATCGCCACGAAGGAACTTCCCGATAGTTCCAATACCGACATAGTGGCACTTATTTATGCGGAAAGAAACCCCTGTATGGTTTGCGTTATGAAAGTTCACGTAGCAAATCACCCACTAATTTCGCACAAATTAACGGTTCTGCGTGATCAGGAAACTGATTCACCAACTTTCCGGCACCTAGTCGAAGAGCTGGTAACGCTTCTGGCTTACGAAGCGACTCGAGATGTGCGCACCCAAGAAGTAGAAATCACAACACCGGTAACAAAAACCACCGGAATTAAAATGGCATCTCCAGCACCAGTTGTAGTACCAATTTTGCGTGCCGGTCTCGGAATGCTCGAGGGAATGGTCAAGTTGCTGCCAACAGCACAAGTTGGATTCCTTGGAATGGTACGAGATGAAAAAACTTTGCAAGCAAGCACCTACGCCAACCGTTTACCCGAAGATCTAACTGGTCGCCAAGTTTTCGTTCTTGATCCTATGCTGGCAACAGGTGGAACTTTAGTTGCAGCCTTTAATTATTTAATCGAACGCGGTGCATCTGATATCACCGCAGTTTGTATCTTGGCAGCACCTGAAGGAATCAAAATTGTAGAAGATGCATTTAAAGATGCCAAGATTGATATCAAGCTAGTAACTGGCGCGTTAGATGAAAAACTAAATGAGCACGGTTACATCGTTCCTGGTCTTGGCGATGCTGGCGATCGTTTATACGGAGTCGTATAAATGGCAAGTACGAGTCCTGGTTACGGAATCACAATCCGGGTTGAAGGACATCCTGATACACATCCAGTAGCTGCGATTACCTCTGTAATTAGCGAAGCGGGTGCAACGATTACCGCACTCGATGTGGTTGAGTCACTTCTAGAGCGTGTTGTAATTGATATTACTTGTGATGCAATTGATCAAGAACATGCCGATGTAATTACTAGTTCAATTTCACGGCATCCAGATTTAACGGTTCGCAAAGTTTCAGACCGCACCTTCTTATTGCACCTCGGTGGCAAAATTGAGATTCAATCAAAGGTGCCACTTAAGACTCGCGATGATCTCTCTCGTGCCTATACCCCTGGCGTAGCTCGTATTTGCCAAGCAATTGTTGATGATCCAGCCGATGCTCGCCGCTTAACTATTAAGCGAAATACGGTAGCTGTAGTAACTGATGGTTCAGCAGTCTTGGGCTTAGGCAATATTGGTCCTGCTGCAGCGCTGCCGGTTATGGAAGGTAAAGCTGCTCTCTTTAAGCGCTTTGCCGATGTTGATGCGTGGCCGGTTTGTTTAGATACGCAAGATGTTGATGAAATTGTGCGCACGGTGCAATTAATTGCCCCGGTCTATGGTGGCATTAATCTCGAAGATATCTCGGCCCCGCGTTGTTTCGAAGTCGAAGCGCGACTACGCGAACTTCTTGATATCCCGGTTTTCCATGATGACCAACACGGTACCGCCATTGTTGTTTTGGCTGCGCTTCGTAATTCCTTGAAATTAGTTAAGAAAGATCTATCTCAAGTAAAGATCATCATGAGTGGCGCAGGTGCAGCTGGTACCGCGATCGCTCGATTGCTAACCAAGAGCGGTGCTACAAATATCATTGCCTTTGATAAAGATGGTGTAATTTGTAAAGAAACCAAAGCTGATCATGATCCAATGCGCCAATGGTTTATTGATAACTGCAATCCAAGTAATTTCAATGGCAGTATTCATGATGCAATGAAGGCTGCTGACGTTTTCATCGGAGTTAGCGCACCGAATGTATTAACTGAAGCAGATGTTGCTTCAATGGCAGCTGGTTCGATTGTGTTCGCACTTGCTAACCCAGATCCTGAGATTGACCCAGTAATCGCGCGAAAGTATGCCGCTGTAGTTGCAACCGGTCGCAGTGATCAGCCAAACCAGATTAATAACGTTCTGGCATTTCCAGGAATTTTCCGCGGGTTACTCGATGCCAATGCGCACAAGATTACTGACACGTTGCTGATTGCAGCCGCCGAAGCTATCGCTGATTGCGTTAGCCCATCACAGCTAAATGCCTCTTTCATTGTTCCTAGCGTTTTTGATCCGCAGGTTGTTACAGCGGTCGCGACGGCGGTAAAGAAGAGCGTTTAATGGATTTCTCCTCGTACCAAGGGTTTTTAAGCTCGATGGCCCCATTTTTGCTTTACATTTTCATGGGCGTCATTATTTTCTTAGAAACTGGCGTACTGGTTGCTTTCTTTATTCCAGGTGACTCACTTCTATTTTTCGCAGGGTTGGTAGCTGCATCTACTGAGAATGTAAATATTCTTTTACTGGTATCTATTATCTTCTTAGCAGCTTTCATGGGTGACCAAGTTGGTTTTGCGCTAGGTCGCACCGTCGGGCGTTCATATTTAGAGAAAAGCAAACGACCAGGATTTCTCAAGATGATTGCGCGGGCTGAACGTTTCTATGAAAGATACGGTTGGTGGGCTGTCGTCTTTGCTCGCTTCTACCCTTGGATTAGAACTTTCGTGCCGCCGATTGCTGGAATATCGAAGATGAATTATTACCGCTTCTTAACTGCCAACGCCCTTGGCGCTTTCGTTTGGGGAGTCGGAATGACCATGCTTGGTTATTACGCAGTGCAATTCCCTTGGATAGATGAAAACTCTAAATTAATCGCGCTCTTCTTTATTGTGCTTTCGTTGATTTCTGGATTCGTGAACTACTTACGCCTGCGGCGATCACCCCAAAGTAAGTCATGACTATTCCGGTTACTAGATAAGCGCTGACGTTAACTCCGTTGGTTGGTAAAAGTAAATCGAGAAGCAGCGATCCCACTAATTGGCCGCCAACGCTAAAGAGGGTGAAAGTGAAAACCCCGAGGTGTTGCACAATCGTTGAAGTAAAGGCAATATAAATAACACCAATCACGCCACCGGCATATATCCACCATGGGCCAGCTGGCAGTGGCGCGAGTTCAGACCAATTTGCAACGACTGCAATAACTAAAAGAATTACCAAAAAGCTAGTGCCCATCATGAAATTTAGTAACGAAGTAGTGAAACTCTGTTTTGAGTATTCATTAATCTGTCCATTAAGTGCTCTTTGCACGCCAACGACGGCACCTGCCAAAACCCCGAAAAATACTGCCCACATGGATAGGTCCTTGGCATCGATGCGATCCCACACTGAAACTAAAACGGCTAATACTGTTAAGGCAGCAGCAGCAATTCGTCGCTTTGAGATTAATTTCTTGCCGCCGCCAGTTAATCCAATTCGATCAACATATAAAGACATGGCAGTTTGTCCCGCAATTGAGGCCACTGAATAGATTGCTACACCGATGATTGGCACAATTTGGGTTTGAAACGCGACAAACGTGCCACCAAGAGCGCCGGCAAATAAGCGCCACCGTGGAATCTCTTTGGCTTTAACTGCCACGCGCAGATTTGTAATTCCTTCTTTTATACCCTTATGAAAAAGTGAGATAACGGCAATGATTAGAAGTCCAGAGCCAAAGGAAACTAGCGCAGCTTGAATTCCATTATTTAACCGATAGGAAAGTTCGCCATTTGCTCGCGCCTGAAGCGCGATCATTAAACCTGACAGCGCCGCCAATAAATCAAGGCGCATTACTTATGTGTGCCGTCGAACTCTCGTTTATCAGCTATCCAGTCCATTAGTGCGAACAAAACTCCAGATGCAACGAAGGTTAAGTGAATAACAATGCGCCACTTAGTGCCGCCGCCTACATCATCTTGGCCCGCAAGTTCGATGAAGTCTTTTAATAGTTCAATTACTGAAATCGCAACCAGTGACCCGATTAATTTGATTTTCAAACCTGAAAAATCAATGGTTCCCATCCAGTGTGGGCGATCTTTAGATTCAGCTGCTACATCAATACGTGAAACAAAGTTTTCATATCCGGCAAAGATCACCATCAGAATCAGGTTAGCCAAAAGAGTTAAGTCAAGAAGAGCCAAAAGTTCAAGGGTAAATGTCTGCGCAGTAGCTTCGCCGATGTGTTGAGTAATGTGATAGAACTCAACAATAAAGCGCCAACAGAGAAGAATTAGCGCACCAACTAGCCCGAGGTAAAGCGGAGCCAGTAAGAAGCGCGCACGGAATAAGGTAACTTCAATTGCGTGTGTTATTTTATTCATGTACTAAGTTTAACCCTCAATAAGCAAGGTAGCGGCTAGCCATTCTTCTTCGCGTTGCGATTTCTCTAAATTTAACTCGGCTAACTCGCCAGCTATGGCGGCCAATCGCTCGGCGTCAAATTCACAGAATTCTTGTTCCGCTATTAACGCTGCGCTCTTTTCCGCTATCTTGGATATTTGGCGTTCAATGCGTGCCAAATCTTTCTTAGCCTGACGTTGTTCGGCAGCTGAAGATGATGATTTATTCTCTTTTTTAGTTGTGGTTCCTGAAATAGCCTTCTCGCGTAGCTCCAGATATTGATCAACTCCGCGCGGCAGATCAAGTAACTTCTTGTCGCCAAGCAAGCCAACGAAGCGATCACACACTCGCTCAAGGAAGTATCTATCGTGCGAAATAATTAGCAGTGTGCCGGCATAGCTATCTAGTAAATCTTCTAACTCAGTCAAGATCTCGATATCAAAATCATTGGTTGGTTCATCAAGCATCAAAACGTTAGGGCTTTCCATAAGCAATCTAGTTAGTTGCAGGCGCCGTTTCTCGCCGCCGGATAAATCACCAACTGGGGTCCATTGTGAATCGCGGTCAAAACCTAACCGCTCACAAAGTTGTGATGCCGAAAGTGTGCGACCTTTGCCGAGTTCAATATGTGAGGCAACTTTTTCTACCGCTTCAAGAACTCGCCAGGTTGGGTCTAGCTCTGTTAAGTGCTGGGTTAAAAATGCAGCTTTTACAGTTACGCCCGTTACAAGCTTTCCAGCGCTAGGTTGCACTTCACCAGCTAGCGTGCGCATTAAAGTGGTTTTGCCAGCTCCGTTAACGCCAACAATGCCAATACGATCGCCGGGGCCAACATTCCAATAAAGATCATCGATCAACTCTTTATCGCCAGCACGAACTTGTAGATGATGTGCTTCGTAAACCGTGTTTCCTAATCGATTTTGGGCAAATTTCAATAACTCGGTGGTGTCACGCGGTGCTGGCTCGGCTGAGATTAATTCATTTGCAGCATCAACTCTAAATTTTGGTTTAACTGTTTGAGCTGGCGCACCGCGACGTAACCAAGCCAGTTCTTTACGAATAAGCATATTGCGGCGTTGGTCTAGTACTGCAGCTTGGCGAGAGCGTTCTGCTTTAGCTAATACGAATGCGGAATATCCACCGTCATATTCTTCGACTTTGCCGCCGACAACTTCCCAGGTGCGATCTGTTACTTCATCTAGAAACCAGCGATCGTGCGTTATTACCGTTACGGCAATATTTTTACGATTCTTTAAATGGTTTGCTAACCAAGCCACACCTTCGACATCTAGGTGGTTAGTTGGCTCATCAAGCAAAATTAAATCAAGATCATCGATTAGTAACTTAGCTAAACCGACGCGTCGTCTTTCGCCACCTGAAAGAGAGAGAAATGTGCGTTCAAATAGATGATCATCAAAGCCACCAAATAGCCCGGTAAATACTTCGCGAACACCAGCATCGCTGGCCCACTCATGTTTTGCTTTATCGCCAAGAACAACATCTCGAACTGTTGCGGCTTTATCTGCCACATCGACTTGATTGAGCATTCCAAGTTTGACTGAATTGCTCTTAGTTACGCGCCCAGAATCTGGTTGCTCGATACCTGCAATTATTTTCATTAAAGTGCTTTTGCCAGCACCATTTCGGCCGACAATTCCAATGCGTTCGCCTTCAGCAACACCCAGAGATACGCCAACTAGTAGCTGCTTGATATCAAAGGCTTTGTTGACGCTTTCGACGTTAACAAGATTGCGTGCCATAGGGGGAAAGCGTACCTTTACCGCATGAAGGTTACTGACCGAGAATATGCATTGGCACTAGATGCCGCAGACCCGCTACGCCACTTCAAAGAGCGTTATGTAATTACCGACCCAGATATGTGTTATCTAGATGGAAATTCACTGGGCCGTTTGCCACATGACACTGTTAAAGCGGTTAATGATTTTCTAACTAAGGAATGGGGCCCTGAGGTTGTAAATGGCTGGGGCCATTGGGTTGATGAAGCCCAGCCAACCGGTGACTTAATCGGTCGCGCAACCCTTGGTGCTGCTGCGGGTCAGGTTCTTGCTTGCGATACCACTTCGGTTAATTTCTACCAACTTTGTCTAGCGGCTATTCATGCTCGCCCGGGCCGTAAAACAATCATTACTGATGCCGCCAATTTTCCAACTGATCGATACATTCTCGATGGCATCGCTAAACAATTTGATTTGAACTTAGTAATAATCGATAACGAAGATCCTAAAGTTGCCGACAATGAATTAATCACGGTTGATGTTTTAAAGCCTTACCTTTCTGACGATGTTGCGCTTGTAACGCTTGAAGTAATTCAATACCGATCAGGTGCGCGCAATGACATTAAGTCTTTAACTGATTTAGTTCGCAGCTTCGGTGCATTTCTACTTTGGGATGCCAGCCACGCAGTTGGTGCGATTGAAATGAACTTCGATGCTAACGGTGTAGATATCGCAGTTGGTTGCACATATAAGTACGGCAACTCTGGCCCAGGGGCACCAGCTTGGTTATATGTAAACAAGCGCGTGCAAGCTGAACTACAAGTTCCGATTCAAGGTTGGTTTTCGCAAGGTGATCAATTTGGCATGGGGCCAGTATTTGAACGCGCCGAAGGTATCAGAGGATTTCAAATTGCCAGTCCTTCTTTAATTGGGTTACGTTGTATCAAAAGTGCGTTCTCAATAATTGAAGAAGCTGGGATGAACGAGATTTCGCATAAGTGTGCAACCGGAACTCAAATGATGATCGAGCTATACGACGCTTGGTTGGCTGACCTTGGCTTCACGCTGCTGACCTCACGAGATGCTAATGAACGTGGTGGCCACATCTCAATCGGGCACCCAGATGCCGCTCGTATCTGTGTCGCTCTTCGCCAATTCGCCAACGTAGTTCCGGACTATCGCACCCCTGATTCAATTCGTTTAGCTATCTCGCCATTGCCTACCTCTTATGTAGAGATTTGGGATGGTTTTCAACGTATTCGTGATCTAGTAACTACCCGCCAATATGAAAAGATCGAAAAATCAGATTCGAGAGTTACGTGAGCACTGATCAAGTAGATCCAGCGCTTACTTACACTTCTTATTTAGCAGTTGATGAGCTTCTTGCTCTGCAAAGACCGCTATCAGATGGCCCCGAACATGATGAGATGCTTTTTATTATCATTCATCAAAGTTATGAACTTTGGTTTAAGCAATTAATTCATGAATTCTTGGCTGCGCAAGTGGCTCTGGAAGCTGGCGAAACACATCGCTCGCTTGCACTACTTGGGCGCATTCGAACAATCATGAAAGTTTGTGTTGCGCAGATTGATATTTTAGAAACAATGACGCCCCTGCAATTTAATAGTTTCCGCTCATATCTTTCTTCATCTAGTGGTTTTCAATCTGCCCAATTTAGAAAAGTCGAAGCAATTCTTGGTCGTCGTGATAGTGCAATGGCTGGGCATCTACCAGCTGATGTGCAAAGTGATATTTCGTTAATCACTAGTCGCAATTCAGTTTGGGATTCTTTGCTGGTATATGTTTCAAAGCGCGGCCATAAGATTCCAGCAGAAGTTCTAGCTCGTGATAAATCAGTTGCATATGTTGCAAATCCAGCCGTGCAAGATGTATTACTTGATGTGCACCGCAATGATCCAGAGAGCGCATCGGTCTGCGAGCGTCTACTTGATATCGACGAAGGGCTTCAAGAGTGGCGATACCGCCATGTGAAAATGGTTGAACGCACGATTGGTGCCAAAATGGGCAGCGGTGGTTCGGCGGGCGTTAAGTACCTAGCAAGTACTTTGTTTAACCCGGTCTTTGTGGATCTCTGGGAGATCCGTTCTCGCTTCTAGTCTGGTAACCCAGCTAAAACAATTTCGGATAACTCTTTGCGCTGACGTGGCGCATTTTCACGCTCAAGTAGAACGCCTTCGAGTTGTTCGGCCGGGCCCTGAGTTCCGATTGCAATTACAACAATAGGTGCGATTTCCGCAGGTAGCGCAAAGGTTTGAGCTGCTTTTGCAGCATCAAAACCAGCCATTTGATGGGCCACTTGGCCGCGACTATGTGCCTCAAAAGTAAGTTGGCTAACAGCTAAACCAGCATCAAAGCCTGAAATCAGTCGGGGAGTTCCATCTTCATTTTGATTAACGGTTGAGACCAAAACTAGCGCCGATGCACGGTTAGCCCAACTCTGGTTAAACGAAATCAAAGTATCAAGAATTGAGTTAAATACTTCATCGCCACGTACGCCTACATGAAAACGCCAAGGTTGAAAATTGTTAGCAGATGGTGCCCAACGAGCTGCTTCTAGAATCGCAACTAACGCCTCATTGGAAATAGTGGCAGTTGCATCAAATGATCTTGGGCTACGTCTATTACTTAACACTGGGTGAATTGGAGTTGCTGTATTTGCGCTCATTTAATGAACTATAGATTACAAGCGCAGAGAGTGCTAACTGAAACTTCTATCTGAACTACTTGGTCATGTAATAGTAAAGAATCGCAAATATTGAAAGGAGTGCTGCACCAGCAAGGATTAGATACTTAACCCAAGTTGGGATACCTACTTTATCGGCAGCTGATTGCGCCATAGTCTTAGTTTTATTCATCGCCCTACTAGCCCAGGCAAACTCGCTAGCTAAAATTCCAAGGCCGGCAAGTAAAATTAAAACGCCGGGGCCTGGTGCAACCAGTGCTATCGCGCCTAGCACCGTGACTGTTCCGCCTAGAACGCCTATAAATATGCGCCAGACTAAGTTGCCGGCTTTACTGCGTTTTGCGAATCCCCGAATATTCATAGCGGCTCCTTATGAGTATTTACCACTCGACGCACAGTTCCATACGCTGCTGATGCTATCTCATCGCGGCGACGACGATAATTCTCAGATGCACCAGAGATTAAATGCTCGAAGCGAACATCACCATTTATCAAATGGCGCATAGTTTGTGGGTCTGTCTCATCACCAAAGTGAGGAGGATCAGTCTTTACAATCTGAACCACAATATGAGGATTTATTTTGCGGTAGACCAGAGCTAACTGACGATAAACGGCATTAGCAAATTGGCGGTAACTTACAAGGCCAAAATCGCGCGCTTTTAGGCGCAATCTAGCGATCATTAAAGGCTGGGCTCCATGCTTAACGGTGGCCATTTCGTAGAGAATTTGGGCAGCTTCCTTGGCGCCATTGGCTTCTGGCAACTTCTTGCACATGCGGTGTAACCGAGCTCGCTCTTCGGGATCTTGTAACAACTTCACGGTTTCAGTGATGTTTGCTAAATCTGCTTGATCAGCTCGCAACGCATAACCTAAATCATGACACCACTGGGCGCGAGCTTCTTGATCATCAGTACCGCGAATATTTGAGACAAATACTGTTGGTACTAATGCAGGTAGCAGCTCGTGCACGCCGTTATAACCAGTTGCACAAATCGCTGCATCAAAAGCGTGTAAAACTTTAGCCAGCGGGAAATATCGAACTTGCTTAATTTCCAAACCATCAGGAACCAATGAATTTCCATTAGCGTCGATCGGCTTTTTAGTTAGGACCACTTGCAAATCTTTCCAACCAATTAAACCCTTGAGTGCTGCCGTCATTTTCTCATTTACATCACTATCGCCAGTTCCTAATTGAACTAATACCGCAGGGCGATCCAGATCAATGCCAAGTGCTTTTCGAGCTTCATCACGTTCGAGAGCTGTTGATTTTTGGAATAATGACACAGCTGAAGTTACAACGGCATCTTTACGATTCTTAGTTGGACCATGATCATAAACTCGAGCAAAATCGCCAGGTTCGATAATTTCATCCATCATCATTGATTGCAGACCAAGGGCTAGGCCTTGTGGTTTCTTCTGCCACAAACCTCGGCGAACCCAAACTAAAGCTAAATCATTCTTCTTTAACTTTGCGGCGATAACACCTGGATATGGAACTACGCCATCGAAGGATAAAACTTGAGCATCAGTTTCTTCAATTAGGGCAAGCAAGCGATCGCGCAAGTAAGCATCCCAAAGTTTGCGAGGCATCCAGCCACGATCACGGCCAGGAATATATTCACAACGAACGCCAACAAAATTAGGCACTTCGGCAACGCCACCAGCCATCGAAACAATGATTGGGTTAGCGATTTCCTTTAGTTCAAGGGCAATCGCACTGGCACGAGCAAGATGACCCATTCCGACACCATTACTGGTAGCCAGGATAATCGTGGGTTTTTCCGCTTGCGGACTCATAGAAGGAGAGTTTATCGCGTAAAAATAAATCAGGGGCACACCCGTTTGGATGTGCCCCTGACCTTTAAGTAGTTCTTTTACTGTTAAGAAACTTTCTTAACACGACCATCAAGTGCTGGGAGTTGAGTGACCTTTCCAGCGGCCATATCTGCCTTTAGTGCATCTACAAATACATCAAGTAGTGCGCCCTGAACCTTGGCTTTCGCTGGTGAGAATACATTGAGGTATCCGTCACCACCGTAAACAATAAAGTCAAGAGTTGTAAGGGTATAGACAGCTTGATCCTTGGCAATTGCAGTTCCATCGTTCTTAGTTACCGAAACGATGCGACTTCCGACTGCCTTAGTTGGATCAAAGGTGAACTTGAAACCAGAAATTTGTGGGAATCGACCATCGCCTGGATAGCTTCCGCCAACACCATTTTCTAGTGCTTTCCATAGGTTCTCACCAGTAACAACTGTTGTTGCAACTTGATTACCGAATGGGTAAACAGTGAGTGCATCTCCAAGTGTTACATCAAGTGCGCCGGTACCAGTACGAACCAAATTGGCATCAATCGGCTTGTACGTCTTAGCTGGGAAAGTATCGCGAATTCCGCCACCATTAGTTAACGCAAAGTCTGTCTTGTACTTTGCGCGAAGTAGATCAGCGATGTAAATACCCATCGGGTTTTCACCAGATCGTTCAACTGCTGGAGTTCCGCCACGTGGGAATGTGCCAGAGACAGAACCGATCTTGGCATCAAGCTTTACGGTCATTTGATCTTTGTACTTCTTGACTAGCGCTGCGGCAGTTGCATCAGCTGCAACTGTTGAAAGCGCTGCCTTCTTGATGACTTCAATTGAAGAACCAATCACTTTATCGGTGTCAGTATTAACACAAATTTGTGATCGAGTGTATTCAACGCCAGAGTTCAGAACTTGGCCAACCAATGTTCCGAAAACTCGCTGAGTTCCAGGAACTAGAGTTGAGAATGTTTGGTGGCTGTGTCCGCCATAGATTGCAGCAGCGCCCTTGATTTCCTTAGCCATATCGTTGAGTACACCAACCGCTACTCCACCAGCGTTTTCAGACCAACCTTGGTGGATTACGGCGATAACTACATCGGCGCCAGCTTTCTTGGCCGCAACAATTGCGGCATTTATACCAGTCACGCCAGCTTGAATCTGAATTGTTTGCTTAATTCCAGATGCATCTGTGTAATCCAAGTTACCTGGGAAAACTTGCTCGATGGTGGTTTCAGTATTTGAGCCAACGATGCCGATTTTCACGCCGCCTCGATCGATGATGGTGAAGCTCTTAGCAGCCTTAGTGCCTGACTTCAGCACAGCAAGGGATGAGTCACCGTAGTTTGATGCAACCCACTGGAAATCAGATGCTCCGATTACCTTTTGAACATGTGCTAAGTTGCGATCGTGTTCGTGGTTTCCGAAAGCTGAAACATCGAACTTCATTAAGTTCATTGATTCAATAGTTGGCATTTCTTCAAACTCGGTTGAAATAGGTGGTGCAGCACCAATGTTGTCACCTGATGAAACTGTGACGGTAGCTGCTGCATTCTTGCGATCGTTTGCAAAAGCAGTTGTTAATACCGCAGCGCCGATTGAGCTAGACGGGGAACCTTCGATAGCACCGTGCAAGTCGCTAAGTTGTAGAACTTGAACTGACTTAATGTTTGATGCAGATGCAACTGTTGCGAGTTGGGCTGCGGTGTAAGACTTGTTTGACTTAGCAGCTGCCGAGAAACCGTAGGCATTTACTGCTTGTACGACTGGAGTTCCGCCAGGTTGCCCTGCAACTACAGGCATTGTTACAACGCTATGCGATGTAACCGGAACTAAAACTGGACATGAACCTGAACCAGCCGAAACCACGTAATGCGTGATTGCAGGGGTCGCAGTTGCAGATGGTGTCCATTTAACAACAACACCGCGGGTTGATAAATAAGAGGTGACATTTGTCGGAGCACTTGGAGTTGAATAAACAACGTTTGCCTGTGCGATTGGGGTAACCATGGTTACCGCTAGCGAAGCTACAACGACAAATGCGCCGAAGCCTAGTTTTTTACTTGTTTTTAGGGTGTTTGCCATAAGGCGATCTTATATAAATCACGTTAAATTCTTGAAAACACGCGATAAACCACGCGTGAACGAGCGCTCCCGTTGCTTAAAAATTATAAACGGCTAAACTTCCTAAGTAACAAAATTTGTTGGGAGTAAGGCACTAGGGGCTTCGAGATCGTCTTGAAGTCGAAAGTGCAAAAAATGAAAACCACTGCGAATCATCCGCAAACGTTTAGATCTGTTCCTGCCACTTCAACGCCAGTCTCTAAAACTCGAGTCGCCGCTCTGTTAGACCAAGAATGGGCTCGTTTTAAAGAAGGAACTGGCAATTCCGAAATCGAAAATGCGGTTGCCAAAGAGACCATGCCAATGGGCGTGCCATCTAGCTTCCAGCACTGGGACCCGTACCCAATTTCCATCACCTCGGCACAAGGCGCCTATATGACCGATGTCGATGGTCGTAAATTGCTTGATATGTCAATGGGCTTCGGCGCAATGTTTGCTGGTCACTTGAACCCAGCGGTCGTTGAAGAAATTAAGAATTCGCTCTCCGAAGGAATGCTCTTTGTAACTCCTTCACCAATTTCGCGCGATGCGGCTGAACGCATTTGTAAGCGTTTTGCAATTGACCAAGTTCGATTTGCTAACTCTGGCACTGAAGCAACCATGTACGCGGTTCGCTTAGCTCGCGCCTTTACCGGTAAGAGTGGTGTTGTAAAACTCGAAGGCGGCTACCACGGTTCATTTGATCCGTTAATGGTTTCCTGTAAGCCAAGCTTGTCGCAAGTTGGCGATGCAAATGATCCAACGCCAGTACCAAATGTCGGAACAGTTCCAGGCGATGTTTACGTAGTGCCATTTAATAACATCGAATCACTGGAGCGAGTATTTCAAGCTCACGCTGATGACATTGCTTGTTTTATTCTCGAGCCTGTTCTTGAAAACATTGCAATTGTTTTGCCAGATGCTGGATATCTCGAATCTGTTCGCCAACTATGTGATCAGTACGGCATCATTTTGATTTTTGATGAAGTAAAAACTGGTTTAACTGCTGGCTATCAAGGTGCTGCACAACGTTTAGGCGTGCAACCTGATTTGATCACCCTTGCAAAATCAATTGGTGGCGGTGTACCTGTTGCGGCATTCGGTGGAAAAGATAAATACATGCAAGCAGTTGCCGATGGTCGTCTTGGACATTTTGGAACTTTTAACGGAAACCCACTCGCAATGGCCGGTATCCGCGCAATAGATAAAATTTGCACCCCTGAAGCTCTAGAAAAAGCTGAAGCTTTAAATAAACAAGCACTAGTGCGGATCAATGAAATTATTGATGAGTACAGCTTGCCTGCGCACACTGTTGGTTTTGGCGTAAAGGGTTGTATTACTTGGTCAACATCGCCGGTTCGAAACTATCGTGATTACAAAGCAACTGACTTCCAAGTAGCTGAACTCTCTTGGTTATGGTCGCTTAACCGCGGAATCATTACCCCTCCGGGCCTTGATGAGCAATGGTTGATTTCATTGGCACACGGCCAAACCGAAATTGATATTTTGGTTGAAGATTTTAGATCTTTAGCTAAAGCGCTTCGTGACTAAATCTTTCCGCGCACAAACTTTTTGAAATTCTTAAGGCCGTTGGTCTTGCCATAATTCTTAAAGTAAAAGGCTGCTCGCACTATTGGCGCCCAAGATCCAAAAACCCGTTGGAAAACTTGTGCTCGCGCCAAAAGATCTCGTTCGGTACCCCAAAGGCTGCCCGAGCTATCTTTTGGGTGAATTGCAATTGTGATTGGCAAGAAGGTCGCAGTTCCACCTTTATTTAGTAAGTCGGTGATAAAAATGTATTCATCGCCAATGTAATTGCTAACACCAGCACCGAATTTTTCATCGAAGTAAACATCTTTAGATCTAATGCTCTCGACCCGCACAATCATTTCGTAGGTTGCAGCTTTTGCAGAATTGAACTTAGTTAACTGAACTTTTTTCTTTGAATAACGCTTACGAAGTGCGCCAGTGGTGTCGATCGCCTGCGCTAAAACCAGGTCACATTCCGGATGTTCCTCTAAATAGGCAACTGCTAACTTAATGCCACGGTCCAGGAAAACGATTTCATCATCAGCAAAAAGTAAATATTTTGTATTAGCGCTGCGAAGCACGGTATTTCGGCTTTTGGCAACGCCAATTTCGGGGGATTTAATTGAATCAAATCTAAAGTTACTAGGTAGCGGTTCAGCTGAATTATTGGGGTCTTGAATGGAGATAAAAACCTTATGCGGAACGCTGACGCGCGGAGGTTCAATATTGTTGATGCGGTCAGAAAGAGTGGAAAACCCAATAGTTAATAGTTCGTTACTCACTATGCGTACGCGCCCTTGCAAATCGCATCAGGCTAGTTGACATGCTAGAAAGACCTGAATTCTGCAATCTAAGACCGAAGAAAAGAACTACTGTATTAGCTGGGCTGATATCACCTTGATAGCTTAAATATATAAGTAGTCCGAGCAAGACAATCATTGCAATGCCTGAATACAGAATTCCTATCTCACCTGATTTGATTCGAGTTCTAAACTTGTCAGCTGATGAAATTCTCTTTTTCTTCTTGCGAGCGTTGGCGAAGTTCCGTTGGTCTTTGATCTGTTTTGCAAAAATACGACCGATTAAGTGGAGAACTACTAATACAACAATCAGATCCACTAAACCAAAAATTGGGTTAAAGTAGATAAAAAATAAGATAACCACACCTAGCTGAGTCAAAGTAGCCAGAATGTTAGTCAGTTCGATTGCTAGCGACCAGCGCCAATTTTCTTGAAATTTATTTACTTCGCTATCACTAGCCTTGAAAGCCTTCTCAAAAACTCTTAGCCGATAAATGCGTTGAAAAAATTGACCCGCTCGAGTTAGGCCAAAAAATAGAAAAAAGAAAACTACAAATAATATAAGTTCCCTTTTAGAAAGTTCATCTTCGTGCAAAATTATTTCAGTAAAGAATTTAGCCACTAATAGCTCTGAGACTGAGATAGAGGCAGCTAACAATGAAAGGCTAATTAGAATTAATCTGAATTTGTTAGTAGGAAATAACTCGAGCAAGCTCTTGCGCAAATTCCACAAGATAACTTTCATCGTTAATTTTCCTCTTCTAAAGCATAGTTAGAGGGTAAATTTATCGTATGTGGCTAGTTATTACGCAGCTTGGCAGAGGTTATGATCGCCAAAATATGGCCAACAGTTACAAATAACGCAATAATCAAAGCAATTTGCAGTGAAATTGCAAAACTGCCAAAGATCGCGACATACATGGTGAACTCAACTGAATGGAAAATGCGATGTGCGGGCAAGAAATTGAAGACTTTGCGGGCTAAACGAAGTAACCCTTTTCGAGGCAAATTAACGCCTTTGGCATCTTCAAGTTTTGGTAAACCTGAGAATGCTCTTGCCACATGTACTGCGTCGTTAAGTGCTTTATTGATAATGATTAGAACTGCAAGCAATGCACCTAAGTATGGGTAAATACTTGAAGTAATAGGTTGATTAGGCCAATCTGCTAATCGCAAACCAAAGCAGATTGGAATCAAACTCTCTGCCCCGTAATGACCCAACTTGTCCAAAAAGATACCCATAGGCGACTTGGTGTTGCGCCATCTCGCAACTTCGCCATCACAGCAATCAATCAGCATTTGTTTATGACTTAAAAGTAAAGCTAACGCGATTCCAAACCAACCTTGAATCAATAGTGCGGGTCCAATTGAAGCGCCTACCAAAATCATTAGCCAAGTAACGCCATTTGCGGTGATTGGAGTGCGCAATAAAACTAGAGTTACATATGGTGAGATTTTACGTAAGTAGAGATCAGCGATCCAATGTTCAGCATTTGATCGACCAGTGACTGAAGGTGGTTGTGATACTTCGCGAATTTGCGCAATGGTTGGACGTGCTGGACGTTCTTGCATTTACTTACTCCGCGCCTTATGTCCGGCTACCCACTGGATAGATGAAACTACAAAGAAGAGGAGCCCAAAGTACCAAACTAGTGGAACGATGGACCAACCGAGTGCTAGGAATACACCAAGAAGCGCAACTCGGCCTAATATAAAACCGCCAGCAATGGCCAACCACTTTGGTTTATGTTCATTTTGTAGTGCACGATACATATTGTCGTAATGATTGAAAAGAATGGCAAAGAGCAATAAAAAGGCAGCTGGTCGATTTAGATCTGTTGCCACAACGGCCCAGATAAAGACGGTACCTTCAAGAGCGCGCAAGATTGATGGTTCTAGCCAGTCGAAACGATTAGTAGAATGTTTATTCTTGAAGAAATCTAATTGGTCATCAATTAAGTTCTTATTAACACGCAGCTTTGGCCAGGTTAGAGATTTGCGAACTCGTGAGCGGAAAATCAAAACAATGGAGATAAGCGCCAAAATTGGCATTATTGTTAAGGTGAAAGCGGCCCCACCAACTATCGAGGCTGCGCTAATTACCAACCAACGTTCACCAATTGGGAACTGAAGTGCTTTCTTCGCCCAATATTCAACTCTAGATTTCTTAACTTTATCGACCGGCACGAATCCGTCGGACACTTGATTGAAGTCAATAACTGGCAGGTTTGTGCTGCGCACCTTATTGATGCGCGCAAAGTTATAGTCTGACAGGTGGCGAAAGGTTTGAAAAACCATCATGAACATGGCCGGTATCCAAAGGTCTCTGCCACTCTTTGCTGCACCGTATGCCAGAGCAAAGAAGACTAAGTATTCCTTGATGCGATCAGTGATGGCATCGAGCCAAGCACCGAGAGCTGAAAATTGACGGGTGTATCGAGCTAATTCGCCATCAACACAGTCAACAATAATGCTGAGTTGTAGCAAAATTGCACCGGTAAAAATTGTCCAAAAAGTTCCACGGCTAAACGCGTATGCCGAAAGCAAACCAATGGCAAATGAAATCAAAGTAACTTGATTTGGTGTCATCTTAAGGCGCACCGCGGCCCAAGTGAACAATTTAGAGAACTTGCGTAATACAAACACTGAGAAAAAACCATCATTAGCGCGGTTGGCCATCTTTAAGCGCAATCGCGGAATATTTAAGCCATTGATTTCCTCTTGAACTTTGACCTTAGCACTTTCGTCAGCACTTCGTATAAATGGTGCACCTGTAAGTGAAGCAGGTGAGACAACAATTGCTGCGCGAACTAGTGCGACCAAAACTAAATCAATTGCCTCTCCGTAAGCTTCACTATTTTTTACCTCAGTTAAAGTTGTGACTATCGCCTCTCGTTGATTCTGAGATAACCGTAAAATTCCAACAAAGGTGTTGTTTCCGCCATCTAGATTATGGAAATCAGAGCTAGCCCCAGCCACTCGATCGCCAGTAACCCGAACATCTCCACGAAACATTGGCGCAACGAGTGCTGTTGTAGTCATACGTGGATAGTCGGTTAATAATTCCAAATGCGGTTTTGTTACGATTGCGTTCTCGTCAACCAATAAGAGGTCGGTATTACTTTCACTAAAGATTTCAATGATTTCCGAGATCTTTGTGCCCTTATTAACGACAAGAGTCCGAAGATTAACGCTCATAACCTGTAATCTATCGTGCTAAGTGATCAAATTTAGGCGTTCTAGCTTTACAAGAAGAGGTAAAAATGGCGATTCAAGTTGTAATCCTGGCTGCTGGTATGGGCACTCGTTTGGGTAAGCCTTGGCCAAAGCCATTAACGCAACTATCTGATGGTCGCTCGATCATGCAGCAACAAATGGAGAATGTGCAGACTGTTTTTGGCGATAAAGCGCGCGTGACAGTTGTTGTTGGCTTTAAACTCGAAATGATCATGGAAGCTCACCCAACTGCCTCTTTCGTTTACAACGAGGTCTACGATCAAACAAATACCTCTAAGAGTCTGCTTAGGGCACTTCGCGCAAGCCAAGAAAGTGGTGTTCTTTGGCTTAACGGTGACGTAGTTTTTGATCACAAAGTTCTTGAGCGGGTAGCTGATCGCATTGCTGCTGATAAATCTTTTGTTTGCGTTAATACCTCTACTACTGCTGAAGAAGAAGTTAAATACACAGTAGATGCCCAGGGATATATCAAGGAACTATCTAAGACAGTTAAAGGCGCTTTAGGCGAAGCGGTCGGAATTAACTTTATTTCTAGTCGCGAGAAAGCTGATGTAATTACCCAGTTAGATGCTTGTGGAGAGCAAGACTATTTTGAACGTGGGCTTGAATTAGCAATCGAGAAATATGGCCTACAGATGGAGCCAATTGATATTTCAGATCTCTTTGCAGTCGAAGTTGATTTTCAAGATGATCTAGATAGAGCCAATAAGGGACTTAAGTAAATTCTGTTACTTTTCAAGTAACTTTCTAATTCGGCGAAGAGCTTCGCGATAAATCTCTCGGCTTGAGTACTTTCGTAATATTGCTTTTTTCTCAAAAGCTAGCAAGGCGCTTGCAGCAACGCTTAAAGGAATTTCCGAAATTTCTCTATTTTGGCCAACAGCCACATCTGAAGTTAACAGCTCTTGCAAGTCACCATAAATATTTAAATTTAAAGATTCAATTTCTTTCACGCTTTTTTTGGAAAATTCTTCTGCGATATCTAGCGCCCATTGCGGCGTAAGTATTCTTTCATCCCTATCCGTCAATTTTATTTCATCTGTGATGTAGCGGAATGCACCATTTCTGACAAAGACTTCGTAATCTGGCCAACTCAGATTAACTGGAAAGGCCTTATTTATCGCTAATAACAGGGAAACTTCGGCGTGGCTAAGGGAGCGGTTTGAGCCAACTGAATTGATAGCTTTTAATGTTAGTTTTGGAAGTTTCAATACCTCCTCAAATGACCGATAAAGGTGGTCGGGCTCATTTTCATCAACAACTATTAAATGAATATTTCGACTGCCGAAAGTTTTTTGCCATCTGTCTATTACTTTGGCATGGTTATGTCGCTTCCAAAAAGATGGGCTTAGCTTTGATTTATTAGGCTCAGCAAAGATATCTTGCAACCATTCTTCATAACTAGCCTTTAAGCCATATTTCAAATACTGTTGATATGAAGATGAGAGCATCTTGCTAAAGGGGCGAATTGTGAAAATTACATGTACATCCATACCTTTTAAATCTTTGGCTAACTTCAATAAGTGTTTATCAGAAAGCTCACTAAAAAACTCACTACTAATTACTACTTGAGCTTTTCGTAACTTAATTTCCCGTAACAGTTTTTGCCATTCAGATATTGGAGTTTTTACTCCTCCGCGATCTTTCCAGCCCCAAGTTTTACCCGATAATGCCCAAGCGGCCCTATGAGAGGCTTTCTTGCCAGTTCGTACATATGTTGTTCCTAAAACTTTCAGAGCTTTAGAATTGGCAAATAGCGACTCTTGTATTGCGGTAGTTCCAGTCTTATGAAAACCAACATGTATGAATACTTTTTTAGGCATCAGAACCCTAAGAGTCTTACGCCATTAAGTAGGATAATTGCTACAGCGACTACGATTCCGAGTTGTCGACGAGGCATCCAGCTAACTAACTTTGCAGCAACTGGTGCCATTAAAATTCCACCTAATGCAAGGCCGCCTACAGCAGACCAATCGATATCTAACCGATTTATATTCAGAAGGAAACCAATACTTGCACATACAGCCACGACAAATTCAGCAGCCGAGACGGTACCGATAACTTTTCGCGGTTCGGTTTGCGTGGTTGCTAACAGCGTTGGTGTAACTATTGGGCCCCAGCCACCACCACCGGCGGCATCGACAAAACCGCCGGTTGCGCCTAGAAATGTGAGGTATCTGGGGTTTGTAATTTCGGCGATATTAGTTGTCGTAGGTACGAAGATATTTCGGTAAAGAAGTACTAAACCAAGTAAGAGTAAGAGGGTCGAAATAAATATCTTGCCACCTGATAAATCAATATTAGAAAGAAATGTTGCTCCCAAGATGGCACCGACGCCACCTGGAATTGCAATCTTTTTCAAGATATCTCTATCTATATTCTCGCGATGCCAATGAGATGCTCCTGATGCCAATGTTGTTCCAATTTCTGCAGCATGTACGGCGGCAGAAGCAACGGCAGCCGAAGCGCCCAAAGTAAGAAGCAGAGTGGAACTAGTTAGGCCAAAGCCCATTCCAAGCGAGCCATCTACTAACTGGGCAATGGATCCGGCTAACGCGAAGAAAATCCAATTCATAAAATCGCCGCTAGCAAAATCTTTACATTTTCAATTACTGGCGCTGTGCCATCAAGGATCAACTCGGCATGCGCTGGCTCTTCATATTCCTGTCCAATTCCAGTCATATTTGGAATAGAACCAGTTGCCGCTTTCTTATACAGACCTTTGGGGTCACGATCAATACAAATTTCAGTTGGGGTTTTAACCCAAACTTCCATAAATTTGCCAACCTCAAATAATTCCCGAACCGAATCTCGATCAGCGCTAAATGGGCTAACTAACGCCACAATAACAATTAGCCCCGCATCGCTCATGAGTTGCGCTACATGTCCGACGCGACGAACATTCTCAGCTCGATCTGCTTGTGTGAAACCTAGATCCTTATTAAGTCCGAGTCTTAAATTATCGCCATCTAAAACATAGCTATGCATACCGGCTGCAAATAATTGTTTCTCAAGTTCATTGGCAATAGTTGATTTACCTGAACCAGATAGACCAGTTAACCAAATTACCTTGCTGCTTTGATTCTTCTGAGCAGCTCTGGCAAGCGAATCAACTTCATAGTGTTGTTCGGATACATTCTCTGATCGACGCAAAGTGTGTGAAACCATTCCGGCTGCGACAGTGTTTAGAGTTACTCGATCGACCAAGATGAAACTGCCGGTATTACGCTCTTTTTTATAGGTGTTTAGGGCTATCGGCGAATCGGTTGCGATATCTACAATTCCGATCTCATTCATAGCCAAAACTTCAGAGGCCTCGTGATCGCCAGTATTTACATTTAATTTATATCTAATCGAAGAAACTATCGCCGGAACTTGAGTTGAGCCAGAGATCAGGTAATAGGAGCGGCTATGAACTAACTCTTTGTCGCCGAGCCAAACTAGATTTGCCCTGAACCGATCTGCTGGATTAGTAAAGTTATTAGCTAGCTGAATTGAGTCACCACGGCTTGCATCAACATCTGGCTCTAGAACTAATGTTGCTGCATCGCCATCGCCAATTGATTTGAGTTTTCCGTCGTAGGTAATAATTTCGGAGATTTTGGCTTTGCGCTTGCTCGGTAGCACAACAATTTCATCGCCTAAATTAAATGTTCCATTTAGTACCGTGCCAGATAGTCCGCGAAAATTTTCTGCTCTGGAGATCAATTGAACGCCCATGTGAGGCAAAAGGTGCGCATCGTCTGATTTGTTCCATGTTTGAATATATTCCAACAGGGTTGGGCCGCTGTACCAAGGCATTGAATTACTACGAACAATCACATTATCGCCAACTAATGCACTAACTGGAATTGCTTGATAATCAGTTATCTCTAACCGCGCGGCTACTGTCGCAAGTTCCTCGATGATCGCTTGGTAAATAGATTCTTGATAGCCGACGGCATCTAATTTATTTACAACAACTGCAACTCTACTTACGCCCATCAAGGAGCAGATTGTTAGATGTCGTAAAGTTTGAGTTCTGATTCCGCGAGCTGCATCAACTAATACAAGTGCTACATCAGCGCGAGAGGCAGCAACCGCCATATTTCGTGTGTACTGCTCATGTCCAGGCGCGTCAGCAATGATTAATCGGCGGCCATTTAGAAGTGACATAGATCTGTAAGCGACATCAATTGTGATTCCTTGCTCGCGTTCAGCCTCCAGCCCATCGGTTAAAAGGCTAAAGTCAATATCGCCAGCAACTATTGTGGATCCACTTCTGCGAACATTTCTAGCAGCGGCAACTGTGTCATGTGGGACGCTGTCAGTTTCAACTAGTAAACGGCCTATTAGAGTGCTTTTTCCATCATCTACGCTGCCGCAAGTGACCAGGCGAATAATTGGTTTACTCATTAGAAGTAACCCTCAGTCTTTTTCTTTTCCATGGAATCTTCTTTTTCACCATCAATTAGTCGGGTGGCACGTTCACTTAATTTAACATTCATCACTTCTTCAACAATTTCGGCAATAGTTGTAGCATCAGATTCAACGGCAGCGGTAAGCGGGTAGCAACCAAGAGTTCTGAATCTGATTTTGCGCATGACCGGTGTTTCGCCATTAATCAAAGGGAAGCGTTCATCGTCGACCATGATCATTTGCTCGCCGCGAAAAACAACGGGGCGCTCCTTAGCAAAATACAACGGGTTAACTGGAACATCATTTAGAAGTATGTAATTCCAGATATCTAGCTCAGTCCAATCCGATAGCGGAAAAACGCGCATTGACTGCTCTGGCGTAATTCGAGGGTTATAGGTTCGCCAAAGTTCAGGCCTCTGCTGCCTAGGATCCCAGCGATGCCCAGACTCTCGAACACTAAAAATGCGCTCCTTTGCTCGGCTGCGCTCTTCATCTCTTCGCGAACCGCCGATTGCTGCATCAAAATTGTTGCTATCTAGCGCTTGTCTTAGCGCCACAGTTTTCATAACTCGGGTGTACTCAGAAATACCGGTAGTGAAAGGGGTGATATTTTCTTCAACTCCGGCTTTATTGGTGTGGGTGATCAAATTGAGACCGTACTTTGAAACCATTTCGCCTCGGAAAGAGATCATCTCTTTGAACTTCCAGGTGGTATCAATATGAAGCACTGGAAATGGAATTGGGGCTGGATAAAAAGCTTTTGCAGCTAGGTGAAGCAGAACAGCTGAATCTTTTCCAATTGAATAAAGCAATACTGGTTTTCTAAATGCTGCTGCAGTCTCGCGAAGAATCTCGATAGATTCATTCTCTAGAGCTTTTAGAATTTCAGATGAGCTATTCACCCCGTTATTCTAGGCAGAAGCTGTTGAAAATCAGGTATCTGCACCGCCAATTACGAGATTCTCAGGATATTCAATATAATTAGATGTGTCAGAAAAATTAATTGTTGCTCGTGGGCTAACAAAAACATATGGTGACTTCACTGCCGTCGATGGTATTGATTTCGATGTTGCAAAAGGCGAATCATTTGGTTTCTTAGGGCCCAACGGAGCCGGCAAATCAACCACGATGCGCATTATTGGCGCAACTTCGGTTCGCACTTCTGGCACCTTAACAATTCTTGGGAAAGACCCAGAAGTTAATGGGCCGCAGATTCGTTCACACTTGGGCGTGGTACCACAGCAAGATAACTTAGATAGCGAACTAACGGTTTCTGAAAATATCTTCATCTACGGGCGTTACTTCGGCCTTTCATCACGTTTTATAAATAAGAAGATTCCTGAACTGCTTGAATTCGCACAGCTCGAAGAGAAGAAAGATACAAAAGTTGAGGCACTAAGCGGTGGCATGAAAAGACGTTTAACTATCGCAAGATCGCTTGTTAGTGAGCCAGATATTTTGATGCTTGATGAGCCTACAACTGGTTTAGATCCACAAGCACGCCATATTCTCTGGGATCGTTTATTCCGCCTGAAAGAACAAGGCGTAACACTACTTATTACAACTCACTATATGGATGAAGCTGAACAACTTTGCGATCGTTTGATCGTGATGGATAAAGGCAAAATCATGGCCGAAGATAGTCCAGCGCAATTGATTAAGACTTACTCTACAAAAGAAGTTCTTGAAGTTCGCTTTGGCTCTGATCGCAATCAAGAAATGATTGAGATACTTCGTCCACTTGCTCAACGTATTGAGGTTCTTCCGGATCGGATTCTGCTTTATGCCGAAGATGGTGAGCAGTTGCTAGAACAGATTGCCGCAAAGGGAATCCATCCAAATACTTCATTGGTCCGACGCAGTTCGTTAGAAGATGTGTTCCTTCGCCTAACTGGTCGTACCTTGGTTGAATGATGAGCGCCAACATTCGCAAAGTTTCTAAATACGGAGCATTTCATGTAGCTGAAGCTCGTATTCGTAACATGCTCAAGTGGTCAGGGATTGTTTTATTTGAAGCTGTTGTAAATCCAACGCTTTATCTGGTTTCTATCGGCATTGGTGTGGGTTCTTTGATTGATGCCAACAATGGCGTTAACGGCGTTAGTTACTTAACTTTCCTGGCCCCAGCATTGCTCGCAAGTGCCGCAATTCAAGGAAGTAGTGATGAAGTAATTTTTCCAGTTATGCAAGGATTTAAATGGAACCGTACTTTTTTCGGTATGCGTTCTACGACTTTAACTGCCCAACAAATTTCTTTGGGAGTTTTTCTTGCCGCCATGGCTCGGGCAATATTTTCAATAGTTATTTACTGGATCGTGCTTTATTTATTTGGCGCACTTGAGTCAGATACCGCATGGCTGGCAATGCCCGCAGCACTGTTAGCAGGGGCTGCGATGGGCGCAGTAATGCTGGCGTTAGCGGCCAAGATCGAGAATGAAAATTTCTTCTTTACTCTGGTAGGCCGGTTTGTAATGATCCCAATGTTTTTATTCTCCGGCACCTTCTATCCACTTAGCCAAATGCCTATTTTCTTACAGTTTTTCGGCTGGATCTCACCGCTTTGGCACGCTTCGGAACTTGGTCGCTATCTGACATATGACTACCCGCTGTCCGGGCTACAACTCTCTATACATCTTGCTGTACTTACGTCCATGGTTGTAATTGGGTTGTTCTTATCCGCTCGAATTTTCGCTAAAAGGTTAGAGAAGTAAATGACTTCTGACGCTGTACAAATATCTGAACGTCGAATTGGAAAGTTCGGCGAAAAATACTATTCCGGCCGCCCTCAGCAAGTGTTGCTCAGAAACTGGCTTTCGTTCAAGTCGTCTGCCTGGATTGCGGTAATTAGTGGTTTCTTTGAGCCAGTTCTTTACCTGCTCTCTTTTGGCTACGGCATTGGCGAACTTGTCGGAAACATCTCTACCTCTACTGGCAATATTTCCTACGCCGCTTACATTGCGCCAGGCTTATTGGCAACAAGTGCGATGAATGGCGCGATATTCGATTCAACTTGGAATGTATTTTTCAAGCTAAACGAAAGCCGCCTTTACAAAGCGATGTTATCGACTTCGCTTGGACCACTAGATGTGGCTCTTGGTGAGATAGCTTGGGCGCTAATGCGCGGTGGAATTTACGCAACCGCTTTTACTTTGGTGCTTGCTGGTTTAGGTCTAGTTACTTCGTGGTGGGCGCTCTTGGCAGTTCCGGCAGCAATACTCGTAGCTTTTGGTTTCGCCTCATTTGGTATGGCAATTACCTCCTACATGAAATCACATCATCAGATGAACTTATTTGATATTTTCCTTTTGCCGATGTTCTTGTTCTCTGGTGCTTTCTACCCGCTAACTGTTTTTCCAGGTTGGGCGCAGGCAGTAATCAAGGCGTTGCCATTGGGACAAGGAATTGAATTAGTTACTAAAGCTATGTCAGGTAACTTTGGTATTCACATATTAGTAAATGTCGCCTACTTCATGGTGATGATTTGCGTTGGGCTCTTCTTCACAACCAAGCGCCTAAACGCTCTATTTATGAAGTAAAACTAGCTCCAAGAAGAATGAAGTGGGCGGCCTTCAGCAAAACCAGCAGTTGATTGAATGCCAATCGTTGCTCGCTCGGCAAACTCTTCGAGTGATTTAGCGCCAGCGTATGTGCATGACGAACGAAGCCCCGCGATAATTTCATCGAGCAAATCTTCAACTCCAGGGCGTGCCGGATTTAAATACATGCGTGAAGTTGAAATTCCTTCTTCGAATAAAGCTTTACGTGCTCGATCGAATGCATCTTCTTGTGATGTTCGCGCAGCTACTGCTCGCGCAGATGCCATGCCGAATGATTCTTTGAAAAGTTTTCCATTTGCATCAGTTTGTAGATCGCCAGGGGATTCATAAGTACCAGCGAACCAAGAACCGATCATTACGTTTGAAGCACCAGCTGCGAGAGCGAGTGCGACATCGCGCGGATGACGAACGCCGCCATCTGCCCAAACTGATTTACCAAGTTTCTTTGCCTCTGCTGCACATTCAAGTACGGCAGAAAATTGTGGGCGACCAACACCAGTTTGCATACGTGTTGTGCACATTGCACCTGGGCCAACGCCAACTTTAATTATGTCGGCACCCGCTGCAATTAAATCTCTGACGCCATCGGCGGTAACAACATTGCCGGCAACAATTGGTACGTTTGAATTTAGTGCTTTGATTACTTTTAAAGCTTCCATCATTTTGCGTTGATGCCCGTGTGCGGTGTCAACAACTAATACATCTACGCCAGCATCGATTAAATACTTAGCTTTTGCGGCCACATCGCCATTGATTCCAACAGCTGCTGCGATTCGCAAATTATTCTTCGCATCGAGTGCTGGTGAATAAAGAGTTGCACGAAGTGCGCTGATGCGAGTCAAAATGCCAACTAGTTCGCCGTTAACTGAAACCACTGGCGCTAGCTTGCGGCGGTGGTGATGCAAGAAATCAAAGGCCGCGTGGGCATCTGCGGTGTCTGGCAAAGTCATTAAATCCTTGCTCATAACTGAGTGCAGCTGCGTAAAGCGATCAACGCCAGCGCAATCTTCTTCAGTCACAATGCCAACTGGCTTGTTTTCTTCAACGATAACAATGGCGCCATGCGCGCGTTTGTATAACAGACCAACAGCATCGGCCACTGTTTCATTAGGGCTAAGCGTGATTGGCGTATCAAAGAAGGTGTGACGTGATTTAACCCAAGAAATAACATCTTTAACAATCTCAAGTGGAATATCTTGCGGAATGACCGCAATTCCACCACGGCGAGCAATTGTTTCAGCCATGCGACGACCAGAGATTGCAGTCATGTTTGCGACAACAATTGGAATTGTGGTTCCGGAACCGTCAGTAGAAGCTAAATCAACTTCCATGCGACTAGAAATTTCAGAACTGCTTGGCACCATGAAAACATCGTCGTAGGTGAGATCGTGATTCGGCTTATTTATAAATTTCACGTTGCCAAACTCTATTAGTAGTTAGGCAGAAAGGGAATTCAGGCTCGCAAGCTCAGCGTCGTTCAGCTCGACAAGCTGGACAATCTCTTCGAGTTGTTCCACTGTGCGCGCACTAGCAATTGGTGTGCTGACCTGCGGGTTTGAGCGGATCCACGCTAATGAGATTGCACCGACGGGCACGCTGTGATCTTGTGCGATTTCGCGCACTCGATCTAGCACAGCCCAGTTCTTATCGTTGTAGAACTCAGCTACACCTTCAGCGCGAACTGATTCAACTTTGATGCCGGGGCGATATTTTCCAGATAAGAATCCGCGCGCTAATCCATAGAACGGCATCGCACTTAAATTGTTATTTGCAAGCACTGGTTGTTGTTCGGTTTCAAATGGCTTGCGATAAATCAAGTTGTATTGATCTTGTAACCCAATATAAGCAGGTAAGCCGTTAGCTGCTGAGATATCGAGAGCTTGTTGCAAGCGTACACCAGTGTGCTGCGAAGCGGCTATGTAGCGCACTTTTCCGGCAGCGATTAACTCAGCATAGGCACCAAGGGTTTCTTCCATTGGGGTTTCAGTTTCATCGCGATGCGAGTAGTAGATATCAATGTAATCAGTCTGCAGTCGGCGCAATGAGTCATCGCAAGCAGCCAAAATATTCTTAGCTGATAGCCCTGGGCGAGTGTTAAGCATTGAAACTTTGGTAGCAACCACAGTTTTGCTGCGATCGCGCTTAGTCAGCCACTTACCGATAATTGTTTCTGATTCGCCACCTTGATTGCCTGGCTTCCATTGCGAATAAACATCGGCGGTATCTAGAAAATTTCCTCCGTGCGCTGCGTAGGCATCGAGTACTTGATGTGACTCAGCTTCGTCGGCACTCCAACCAAAAACGTTGGTTCCTAAACAAAGTGGGTGTACTACTAAATCGGTCTCTGGAATTGTGATCATTTCTTCGCCACTTTCTTTAACCATTTTTTGATATCACGCTTTGTCATCTTCCATAATATCTGCAAGACCCATTTTTTTGGAAATGTTTCAACTACGCGCAGGTCTAACGCAATTAAGGCTTGTGCGGCAAGATCTACCGGAATCATTTCAACCGCAGGATTGTCTCCCACCGGCACCTTGGCATCTGCAAAACTATCTAAGTCGCCAATGATGCGAATACCTAACTTCTTGATATCTGCCACGCTTTCGGCTGATATCACTTTGGCTTTATCTACTGCCCATTGCGGAGTTACTAGCCGCAAATCATCTTGGGCTGGCACAACTTTATTTGTTAAATATTTAATTGCGCCGTTACGAATAAAAGTCTCGTAGTCATGCCAACTGCGACGCTTTGGAAACTTTCGATTTATGCGATTCAGGAGCGTGATCTCGTTAAGCGAAAGCGAGCGATTGCTATCTTGATTCTCTTGCTTCTTTAGAAACTTATCTGGAAGTTCAAGTAAATCGCTAAACGTGTCATACATAAGCTCTGGCTGAGATTCATCAACCACTATTAGCGTGACTCGATCTGCCCCAAATTCGGCAATCCATTTGCTGATTACTTTGGCGTGGGTGTGCCGAACCCAGAACGAAGGCGTAATTGTAGATACGCCAGGTTCATCTAAAATTGAATGTAGCCATTTTTCGTAATCGCTCTTTATGCCAATCTTTAAATGTTGCTGATATGCCGATGGAATAATCTTCAGCAGTGGTCTAATTGTGAAGTAGATATGAACATCGGCGACGTTTAGATCTCTCTTAAACTTTGCAATTTGTTCTTCGGTTAACTCACAGAGAAATTCTGAGCTAATCAAAGCCGTTTTCTTTGCTTTACCCACCTGCTTTAAGAGGCTTTTCCATTTCTTATCAGAGGCTGTTACTCCACCCCGATCTTCCCAGCCCCAAGTTTTTCCCATTAAGGAATAGATAGCTTTGTGTTGCGCTTTTCCGCCAACTTGCGGATAGCTAATTCCAAATTTATTTAACTCATTAATATTTGCAAAGAAAGCAGATTGCAATGCGGTTGTGCCAGTCTTATGAAAACCAGCATGCACGACTAACTTCTTTGACATACCCGTACCTTACCGAATTATCTGTTGCGAACTATTAGTTTAGTTTTGAGAAATTAAATCGATCAGGAAGCTAAGCGCTTAATACCCTCTTCGATAATCTCGGGTGAGGTCGCAAAATTCAGGCGAATGTACGCGCCAAACTGATCACCAAATTCGGTACCTGGATTAAAGGCAACTTTCTTATGTTCAATTAGGTGTTCTGAGGCGTTATCGCCATGGCCCAAGTGTGAAATATCGATCCAGGCCAAATAACTGTTTTGTGGAATCACGTATCTAGCATCAGGGAGGTACTTGGCTAATAACTCTTTAACGAACTTACGGTTGTGATCAAGCTGGGCCATAGTTTCGGCGAGCCACTTATCTCCATCGGCAAAAGCCTTTGCCATTGCAAAACCGCCTAGTAATGAAGCCCGCCAATGGTTTGCTTCAGGCATCGCGTTTAACTCTTCAAACATTTCTTGATTTTGGGTCACGATAATTGCAGCCTTTAAGCCAGCGAAGTTAAATGCCTTGCTGGAAGACGTAACCATAATTCCAAGACGTTGAGCCGACGGAATTGAGAGATATGGGACAAATTTCTGATCTGCATAGGTAAGTGGGGCATGTATTTCATCGCTAATTACATATGCGTTGTATTTATTTGAAAGTTCAGCAATCGCAGTTAGTTCGGCAAGAGTATGAATGCGACCAACTGGATTATGAGGGCTTGATAGCAAGATAAAGCGAGCACCAGCCTTAAATTGCGCTTCAATTGCCGCTAGATCAAGTCGCCAAATATCGCCTTCATGAATCAGCGGTGCGTCGACTGTTGTTAGCTTTAATTCATCAAGCCACATATAAAAGCTGTGATAGACCGGTGAATTAATAATCACTTTATCCCCGGGCTTGCTAAGCGCGCGAATAACTTCGACCACACCAACACCAACATCAGTTGTCATGCGAATCTGTGCAACATCCGGCTTCCAACCCCAGTGACGTTGTGCGAAACCAGCAAAAGCTTCAGGAACTTCAGGGATAGGTCCTAGGTAACCAAGATCAGATTTAGCAATCATCTCGGTAAGTACTGCGCGAACTCCAGGATCAACTTCGAAGTCCATCTCAGCAACATGTAATGGCAAAACGTCAGCGGGGTAGCGCAACCACTTTGAACTATGTAGTTTTCTAAGTTCTGTTAAATCGCGCATTTCAAATCCGATCCCATTAGTTAATCCCTACGCGATGCTACCTCGGCTGGGTCAGCAGGTGTAAATGTGTTGCCGACTGGACCTTCGCGAAGAACCACCATTAAGCAACCTTCTTTACTGTACATAGGGCCGTGCTGCGTATCTTCACCGCCTGGATGAGACAAGTAGGCACCACGCTTCATGGTGCCGAACGAAGAAATAATGCTTCCTTCAACTATCAAGATCTCTTCGCTAAAGGTATGCCACTCATAAAAAGGTGAATCCCATTCCGGCAATATGCCTAATATTCCTGAGCCATAATCGCCATGATCATGAAATGCTTTGCGAGCAGCTCCGCCTGGGAAATCAGAGACAATTGGTGAGCGCCAAACTAAATCTTGCGTGTATTTAATAACGATTTCATTATTTTTCGCAGTTGCAGAAGTAATCGAATAATCACCATCGTAAGAAATAAAAACTCTTGCTTTACCTGTTGATGAAACAGCGGGCACCTGACTCCCTGCCGGAATTTCAATATAGGTGCGTTCTTTATTCTCTTTACCATCAAGGGTAATGCTTCCTTCAAAAACAAAAGCACGAATCATCACCGGTGCTTCGTGCGTCAAAATAGTTGTGCTGCCATCTAGTTCGAGCATTATTGAGCGACCTGGTGCAACTACCGGTGAATTGCGTCCTTCATTCTTGGTTGTTCCGTTTGCAAACTCGCGGAATTTATAAGTGCCATATTCATTGCTACAACTTTGTACTTCTTGTTCATCGATATTTATGAAATCTACCCATGGTCGTGACATTTATGGCCTCCAGATATCGGTGCGATCTTTAGCCCAAGTGGCTAAGTGCCACTCGGAAATCTTTGGTGCGCCAGCAACTAATTTCGCTTTATCAGCGCTAAGCAACAATTTAGTTAACTGTGCGCGCGAACGTGCTCGTAATAACGCGCGATGTGCAATAGCTAAATACTCAGGATCAATTTCTTTATTAGTAAATTCGATTGCGTTGGTGTTCTTAGCCTCAAACCATGGCCAGAAGAATTGACTAGCACGAACTACTTGCCAGGCTCTAGTTAAGTAATTACCGTAGCGATCAGGAGTTAAATCAGGTTGCGCTGCCTGCCAGTTATCGCCATCAACTGGGATATGAGCGTTCGTTGCACAGACGCACTCTGCCCCAATTGTTTTAGCGATAGCTAGCGCTAGTAGCCCTGATATCTGATCACCTGAAACACAATTAATTTTCGCTGCACCGAGATTAGAAAGGGTCGCCTTTATGACTTCTGCCCAGTCAGCAAGTGCTGCTTTATCGCTGATATCACCTGATAATCCATGGCCAGGTAGATCAATTAGTAATGATCCAGAATCTTCAATCATTTCAATGGATTCGCCTACGTTATGGAGTACCAACTTTGTCGCCTTTAAGTTTCCACTCCACTGGATTTCGCCAACAAAATGCGCGGTTTCAACTGGAACAAAGCCGCGATCCGCGTCTGCTGCAAACGATTCATAGCTAGGGCCTGGGTGTTTCTTAAGGAAATCTCCGAATAAATCCTCAAGCGCTACTGGGTTTTCAGCACTGCCGGTAATCCAACCAGCTGGCATTGCAGGCAAGCGATCGAGGTGAATCAAAAGTGGGTCGCCTTGGTAGGTAGCAATTAGTACTGGGTTATGTTTTTCAGCCGCTGCCGGAATATCACTTGGCGCAGATAACACTGCGCGATATCCGTGTTGGTAGTTATCGCCAGCATCAAGTAGCTCCATAACTTGTGCGTGCACGCGAGCAACATCATTATGCGCATTGCGCATGCGAGTTGAACTTTCAGTCTTAAACCACGGAAAGAACCAACTCTGCTCAAGAATGCGAGACCAAACCCAAGTTAAGTGTTCCCCGTATCCAGTTGGTTTAAACGAAGGCAAGTAACCGCTAGCAAAAAGTGCCATCTCGGCAGCTGTCCAGATCGGATAACCACCACACGCAAGTGCGGTGAAGCGCCCTGGATTGCGCACATGAGCGTTCAGTGCAATTGCGCCACCACTATGGAAGCCATAAACGGCAACTTCTTTAACGCCGAGGACATCTAGGAATTCAATTAAGCCGTCACCGAATTCATTTATCTTCGGAGATTTCAGATTAAGTGGATCAGATTGACCGTAGCCCGGAGAATCAGGTGCAATACAAGTAAATGAGCTTCCCCATTTAATCATCAACTTTTCATACTCAGCCGATGACCTTGGGCTTTGGTGAACCATGATCAGTGTTGGGCCACTACCGCACTTCCGATAATGAACTCGACGTCCATTCACATCTAGATAGTGACGGGTGATTTTCATGTGCTTAGCGTCGCGCGTGCGGCCAATTGCGTCAATGGCTAAGTTTCACCCAATAGAACTTGCGGATTATTTGTGATTAAGAAAATACTGTGTGCGCCCGAAGGGATTCGAACCCCTAACCTTCTGATCCGTAGTTTTGCCTTACGCCTTTCTAAGCGTGTCTCTAAGTTTCTACTACTTCGTTCTTTTGCTTGTTTTAAGCGTAAAAGTGTTCTCTTTGTACCTAGTGATCTCTTGCGCTATCTGTACGGGTGAAAGCAAATTGAAAGCAAAACTAGCCAAAAGTCTTGCCTTGAAATACTTCAAAGAGTAGAAGAAGTCCGAATAAACCTTGGCAAACTAAGTAAATATTTATTCGAATAAGGTGTTGCCGAAATCGTCCACTCTTACAATTTTCGTTTGTCTGCGGTTGACAATGAAGGTTGGCACATAAACCAATAGCCAAAATCCAACTGTAATTACACTTAGAAAAATCTGAAGTGTGTGGTTGATGTTTTTGCCCTTAACCAATACGGCTTGGACTTGCGATTGACTTTCTACGCGCCAACCTTTGCTAACTTCAGTAGAAATTGCCATTGCCAATTTGTTAGCTTTTTCGCCTTCAGTAATCTTGTCCACTTTTCCCCCTTGGTTGGTTAGAAAGCCAATTAAACCTTTCTTTTACCCTTGGCGTCTACCCCCACTGCCTTTTTGTCCAACTTATCCCCGATAGTTTCTAGATCTGGCGGTTATGGCTCAAATCGGTTTCGAACGCTTGAACCCTGCCTGAATCGGGGAGATAAAGGTAGGAAAGACAGGGGGGGTAGCCAAGCCACCTAAAAAAACTAGACTTAGGAAATGGGTAGTAAGCAAGAGTTATTTATTTTCTTAGTAATTATTTTCTTTCCTGTCAGTTTTGGATTCTTGTTACTGACTGAACTAAAGTTAAACGAAAAGTTAATCTCGGCTCTTCTTGTCTCCGTTGCGTTAGCAGCTCTTATTGCGGGAGACGCTTAGCCCCCCACCTTCAATACTGCGGGAATGCGTGCGTAGTGGGATACGGGGTGAAGAGTTAGCAATAACTACCAACTTTTACCCCGTACCCCCTTTTCTCTACTGTCTAAATAGCCGTCACAAGTGTCACAAGTGTCACAAGTGCCAAGCGTCTTCTTCCTCGATCTCTATGGGTGTGACGGGTGTGACGGGTGTGACGGTCTCTGCGGGATCTAAGTAGCGACTCCAAGCGTCTTCAAAACTCTTTCGCGTATAGCCTCGAATCTTTCCGCCTGAAAAGGGTTTCGGTTTGATTCCATAATCTTTGTAAAGACGCGCAACGAATGAAGGGTTAAAGTTTTCACGGTAAGCCCACGGAGACTCTTCAAGTTCTCTAAGTCTTTGACAAAGATCTCGGCTTGATAATTGCTCACCGAAGAAAATGTCTCTGGTGTCAGATAGAAGACGAAGTTTTAGACTTTGTTCTTCGGGATCAGATTCACCAGCGGAAAGAGCTAGGGAAGCTTTGTAAGCCTTTTCAAGCCAAGCTTCACCCGCACACTCCGCGACTTTGTAAAGAGGTTTCCATAGATCACGGGCGCGTGGATTAAGTTCTTCTCTAGGAAGTTCGGGTCTTAGTCCGCGATAACGAGATTCATTTTCTCTTGCGAATGATTCGAGTTTTTCTCTTATAGGTGCGAAGTATTTTTCAACTTCGTCAGATTCAAACTCTAAGATTGTTTCGTTAGGAAGCATTCTTCGCATTTCGATCATTAAGGCTCGATCCGCAACCGTCTCGGGAATTGCGGTAGTACCTATCCCCGCAAGTGCTACGGGTGCGAAGATTACAAACTCCTTCGGCTCATATTTAGGCGGTTCGCAACGAATAACCACTTGACCTCTTTTGAAGGAAGCGTTTAGAAGCTGCCGAAGTGTTTCGGCTTTTTCTTTATCGCCATTTCGCCCGAATACCGTGTCCGATTCATCTATGAAGATGACCTTGGTTTCGTCTCTATCTAAGATTCTAAATAAGGAAGCGGAAGAGATAGAAGAAGTCGCAAGAGTATTAGGCAACAAGTGCGAGACTACTTCTAAAGCTAAAGACTTTCCGCAACGCTTCTCAGGACTCCAAAAGCAAAGCCGTGGGGCGAAATCAAACTCAGGGATCGAATAACAAAAAGCTACCCATAGAGTCAAAGCCCAATAGTGTTCGTCTAATTTAAGGACTAGAAGCCTTCTAAGAAGGTTCTCCGTCTCGGTGAGTGCGTCTCCTAAATCTCTAGTGTCCAAAACTCATCACCTACTTCCCAAATAGTTTTTATCCGAACACGATCTAAAGTGACCTTCTTTCCTTCTATTACCGCTTTCCCGAGTCGCGAACAAAGATCTTCGATTCGGCTACCCAAATTATTTGTTTCTAGGTAGGTAGCTTCCGCCGTTAATACTTGAAGCAAGAGATCCCAATTCGTTTTAAGATCTCGTTCGGGAATAGAAACTTCTTCTACATAAACCGTAAAGCTTTCTACTTTGTCTTTCGTTTCTTCTTTCATTTTCTAGCACCTTCTTTTAAGCGCATTCCTTCAAACTCAAAAGAATCAAAGACCGGCAACAAGCCATTTTTTAAAAGGTGATCGTTAGCAAGTTCTGCCGAAGCAATTCGAGATCTCGCCTTTGTAATTATTTTTGGCTCGCTGGTTCGAAAATTGGTAGTAGAAGCTAGTCGAAGCGCGAACCACTCTTGTTCGTTTAGTTCACGATTACTTGAAAATGGGTGTAAAATAAGAGACGGAATGGGTGGCTCGCCGAAAGGCGGGTCATTCTTTTTTTTCATTACGCCACCTTTTGACCTTCTAGGGAAGCGATAAAGCGTTGAAGTTCGTTCTCGCTTATGCGTAAAGCTTTTCCCACTTTAAGAGCTTGTAAGCGACCAGCTTTGATCTCGCGGTATAGGGCAGAACGAGAAAGCGAAGTTCTATCGCCTACGGTGGCGAGTGTGTGAAGCTGTGGAAGGGTTGAAGTTTCCAAGGTGTCCTCTTTTCCTGAATCTATGAGAAACGGTTTTCCGTTCCTTGTAGTGCTACGATTCCACAATAGATAGGGAGTTATCTCCCTACTAAAAGGGGGAATTAAATTGGTAGAAAAAGGAAAGAAGCGGAAAGCAAGTGTTTATCCCGTGTTCGTGGATCTCTTATCTTTTCCCTTGGACTTCGAACCCGAAGAACTTATGAGTTACCAAATACCAAGAAAGTTCAAAATCTCATTTTTGATTGAAGACGAAGATTCAAAAGTTAGAAATTGGTCGCTTGAACTAATAATTGAAATAGGTGAGCTAGGTACTCCGAAGGTTTTAGAAGTTACGCCTCGGGGTCTTTCTGATCAAGATGAAATTTGGCTTGACGGCTCTGGTGAATATCTCTTTAGAGAACCGCACGATTCGGTTACACCTAGACAGCTTGAAATCTTACAAATGAATTACCGAAGGTTTGTGGTCTGCGCTTTACAAGTTGCTATTCAAACTCACACTTATCAAGGTGACGGCATAAACCATAAGTGGACTCTAATGGGTAAATCAAGAGATATTCCTCGCCAAGACTTAGTCTCGTTTGGTAAAGAGATGACAAATTTAACTTCAAGAACGCGGCTTACAAATGAATTCTTGAAACAAATCGAACGCGAGCATTTAGAATTAAAAAAAGCGGCTAAAGGTCGAAAATTTAGAGGCAACGAAATTTTGGCACAAAAGTATCTTGTAGAAGTTAAAACAATAGAGTCTTGGCTTGCTAAGGCTAAAAAGGTTTCCGCTACAAAGGCGGGAAGTAAGAAAATAACTGAAGAAAAACGAAAGGGAGTAAGCAAATGAACTACTTAAAGAAGATCTTTCCAGTCTTGATCTTATCGGGATCTTTAATTTTTGTTGGTATGTCTGCGGGAAGTAACGCAGAAGCAGCAACAACAATTAGCAGTTTGAATTCAAGCCTTAACACTCTTAAGACTAAGGTTAAGTCCTTGGAGAATAAGGTGAAAGAACTTACTAGCTGCGTAAACAAGGGGTTTGTTCGTGATGACGCAAAAATAAATGATGACGGTTCTTTCAATCCTGAAATCGGTGGGCTATACGGTCCTAGCGGGAATTGCTAGGTTTTAAATGAGCAGACAGAAATCAGGAGAACAAAAAGATGGGATCGCAAAGCGCGGTTCGTCTTATTCCTACATAGTCAGAGTAAAAGATCTAGAGACCGGAAAATCTAAACAAAAATGGATTTCGGGCTTTGCTACGAAAGAAGAAGCAAAAAGCGCAAGAGATAAGGCTAGAACCGAGTCTAGAGACGGCGTTTTCGTATCCCCTACGAAGATCACGGTTCAAGAACACTTCGAAGAATGGTGGGAAATCAAGAGAACGAAGGTTAAGCCAACTACGGCAGAGAACTATCGCTTCATTCTTGATCGCTACATTCTCCCGAAGTTCGGATCTCAGCTTCTAAAGGATCTAAGCTCGGCGAAGATCGAGAAGGTCTTTATCGAACTCATTCAAGAACTTTCCGAAAGTACGGTCAGATTAGTTTCTATCGTTCTTTCTCAGGGGTTAGAACGAGCCGTAAAGGAAAGAAGGATCGCATTCAACCCCGCAAAAGGTATCGAACGCCCTAAAGGTAGAAAGAGAAGCGTTACTCCTTACACTTCGAACGAGCTAAAGACTCTTCTCGAATCGTTAGAAAGTCACCGACTCTTTGCGTTCTTTAGACTTCTTGCTTACACGGGCGCAAGGCGTGGGGAGATTCTCGCGCTTCGGTGGAGTGATCTTGATTTCGAGAAGGCAACTCTTTCAATTTCAAAGAATCGAACTCGGTTAGGAAAATCGGTAATCGAACAAGATTCAACGAAAGGCGGAGACGGTAAAAGACTCGTTCAATTAGATTCCGAGACTTTGCGCCTTGTTAGAGATCACCGTAGGAGACAAATAGAAGAACGAATGAAGGCGGGTTCGCTATGGCAGGAAGCCGATTTCATCTTTACTCAGGAGAACGGGCTTCCGTTAGATCCTTCGACTCCGTACCAGCTATTCAAGAAGACGGCGAAAAAGTTAGGGCTTCGTTCTGAATCTCTTCATTCGATCCGTCACCTACACGCCACCGAGCTACTTAACTCAGGCGCGGGGGTTCATCTAGTAAAAGATCGTCTCGGTCATTCGGACATCTCTACGACTCTTCGAATCTATGCTCATATTCGCCCCGAGCAGAAGCAAGAAGTCGCGGATCTATTCGCAAGGGCTATCGAGAACGGTTGAAAGCAAAATGAAAGCAAAAGAACGAAGTTCTAGGATTTAGAGAAGAAGAAAAGAAAAAACTACGCTTGAAATGGTGCGCCCGAAGGGATTCGAACCCCTAACCTTCTGATCCGTAGTCAGATGCTCTATCCGTTGAGCTACGGGCGCTTACCGAAGTGGCAATGATACCTGCTTTTTACAGACCACCCAAACGCAGTAATTCTTCGCGAGAAACCGCTTTAATTCGTGGTTTTCCATGAGGTTCACCTGCTGCAATTTCAGCAGCATTGATTGATTGCCAATGGCTCTGTGAAATCACTTTATTTGTTGTAATTAATGAAGTTAGCTCTGTTTCAGGTTTTGGTTCTTTCAAATCAGCAACCAACAAATTCATTACATCTGCAGCATCTGATTTATTTGTACCAATTACACCTGATGGACCGCGCTTTGCCCAACCGACAACGTAAAGATTCTCACTTACGCGGCCATCGACATTCAAAACTTTACCTTTTTCATATGTAATTCCAGCCAGCGGGTCTGCTTCATATCCAATAGCGGTAATTACCAAGCCACACTTGATAACTTTTTCTTCGCCGGCGCTGGTAGTGAATACAACCTCTTCAACTTTGCCGTTACCGCGGAATTCAGTAGGAGTGCAGAGGAATTGAAACTCCATGGTGCGAGCATGTTTGCCTTGTTCTAATTCCGAGATTAAACGCATCGCTTCTAAGTTATTGCGGACTTCTTTCTCTGGCTCAGCTCCGGCGCGCTCGATTGCTGCGGCGATATCTGCTGGCTGCATCAAAACATTTGTGTGTTCTAGCTTTGGAAGATCGCGAAGTTCCGGTGAAGTAAATGCTGCGTGTTCTGGGCCACGACGTGCACTAATTACAACTTTACGAATATTTGATTTACGTAGCGCATCAATTGCATGAAGCGCGGTATCGGTTTCATCTAACTCTGCAGGCTCTAGTGCCAACATACGGGCAACATCCATAGCAACATTTCCCGCACCAATTACAACTGCAGTTTCGCAATCTAACTCTGGGTTGAAGTCTGCAAAATCAGGGTGACCGTTATACCAAGGCACAAACTGGGCCGCGGAAATAGAGCCAGGCAGATCTTCGCCAGGTATACCAAGTTTCTTTCCAGTTGCAGACCCAGTCGCTATAACAACAGCGTCGTACTTTGCTTTCAGCAGATCGATTGAGATATCTGTACCAAGCTCAACATTTCCATAGAGGCTAAAGCCTTCAGTTGTGGCCACTTTTTCAAAGACTTTAGAAACGGTCTTTATTTTTGGATGATCAGGTGCCACGCCACTTCGAACTAAGCCCCAAGGTGTTGGTAGGCGCTCAATCATGTCGATTGAAAAGGAAAGGGCATCGGTTTGTAAGTTTTGGAGAGCCTGGGCAGCGAAATAACCGGCAGGACCGGCTCCGACTATCGCTACTTTGTATTGAGGCATGGCATTAGTCTAATAAACATTGTCGCTACTCACCAATAAATTCCATTATTGCTATCTGTACATTTTATCTATAATTCTGTACAATTATAGTTATGAAGTCATATGCCCTTAGCGATGCTCGACGCGATTTGCCTACATTGGTAGATAAGTCTGCCAAAGAACCTATTTTGATCACGCGTCACGGTGACGATGCTGCTGTAATGATCTCTCCTTCATTATATGAAGAGATGATTGAAGCCATGGAAGAACTTGAAGATATCGCGGCATACGATGCTGCGAAAGCTCGCAAAGAAGATTCTGTGCTTTGGCAAGATGCTCGTAAAGATTTAGGTTTGGCTTGAGCACTTTTGTAGTCCGCATTGAAAAGACCCCACGTAAGTTTCTTAAAACTTTGCAAATTTCAGATAAGAAACGAATCGATGCCGCGCTGACTTTATTAGCTGATAACCCAATTCCGCCCAAAGCTAAGAAACTCTCTGGCCGCGATGGCTATCGAATTCGAGTTGGTGACTACCGGATCATCTATGAAATCCAGAAAAACGTACTCGTGGTGTTAATCATTGATATCGGTCATCGTCGCGAGATTTATCGCTAAATCTCCAAGTGCTAGGAGCTCAAGTGGAGCTAATTAACTGGAATCTCCAAGTTCACAATCTTTGTGAAAACTGAGATATTTACACCCTTCGAATTGCGGATCGCGCCAGTTAATTCAAAATCAAAGCGCGCATACCCAACAGATACATCATTGCTCGTGACTTTTTGTCGAATATCTAAAACACATTCCTTGCTTCCAGCGGCCACGGTATCTATTTCGTAAATTTCTTCATCGAGTCGATCTATAATCTTTAGATTCACGACTGGGCACGACAATTGATTTGAAATTCTGGCGCTAAATCTAACTTCATCACCCTCGTGTAAGCCTGGCTTGATTGGACCAAGAATTTCGTCCAGTTCTTCGGTAGTAAAAAGTGAATCACCACTTGTTGTTCCACCTGCCGGGCCAACCTCTTTTCTTTCCTTGATGTTAAAAATACTCATATTTACTTCCGGAACTGTGGGCGCGTTTGCAAGTTGTGCTTCGACTTCTTGATTTCTACCTGGCCTTATATATCTAGGCACTACAGTAAATTCGATATCTGTTGAGTGAACAGTTTGGTTAACAACACTGTCAATCGGTTGAAATTCACTCTTAGAAAACTTCGAAAAGACAATCTCTTGATAAGCGTTTCGTTCATAAAGCACACCAATACTTCCATCTGCTAACTCGCACGCTGTTGAATATGCAGAACTGTCGGCTTCGATGCAGATACCAGAACTCCATGTTCTTCCAGCATCCGTAGATCTCTTAATTACTGTATTTCTACGTAAATCCGAATCGTGGTTATGTGTACAAATGACATCGCCGCTTGATAAAACCGTAAGAGATCCGTTATCACTTGGGTCAGGTAATGCGAGATCTGGCTCAAGAACGGTAAGTGAGACTCCGCCATCGACCGATCTTCCTGAAATACGGTACGGAGTTGCGCGCGAATGAATGAGAACAGATCCGTCATTTAGTCCTGCAATAGCGGTTTCATTTCCGCTAGGAATGAGAGCGCCTAAGCACCAGTTTTCACCATGATCATCGCTGTATCCGATTGCTGACAAAAGTGCTGATTTATTGCGTAAAACGAAGGTTTGCAGCAACCTGCCTGCAAATTCCCCACTGGAAATTCTTCCGCCCATCCCTGATGTTGCGAAAATTCCAAGTGTGTTTGCATCTTTTAATTGATCTGTAATTACATCGTGACGCCATGTAATTCCATCATCATCAGAGATAGATCGAGCAATATGAGCCACTAACGGATCATCTAAATCAGTTCCTGAATTGCTTTCGAAAAATCCAGCAATGCGCGTCCATTGGTAGAAAACAATTATGCGGCCGTGTTTTCCATAACTAGGATCGATGACAATGCTGGCATCTCCAAAGCCAGAGATGCCCTCATGTTTACGAAATACTTCTTGCTTTGACCAAGAAGCGCCGTTGTCATCTGAAGTTCGGATTACCAGATCTACCGGACCGGGCAGATCATCAAAATCTGCCCGCGCATCATAAATTGCGATAATCCGACCAGAGGTAGTAACTGCCATCGCGGGGATTCGGTATTGCCTATATCCACCAACGCCACGAACAGCTAAAACCTGCTGGTTCATTATTTAACTTTTAGTCCTGCATTCTCTAGGAATGGAATGACTGCAGCTACTTCGTCCGAGTTAAGGGCAATCTGGGGTGGTGCCATACGGGCATCTTCGATGATTCCAAGATGCTTAAGTGAAGCTTTGAAAGCTCCAAGTGCTGATGCGCCGAAGCTCATACGTGACAAATTGCCAACATAGATTAAGTTAAACATTTCAGTCAA
This sequence comes from Candidatus Planktophila sp., assembly GCA_964201645.1. Lineage (GTDB taxonomy): Bacteria > Actinomycetota > Actinomycetes > Nanopelagicales > Nanopelagicaceae > Planktophila. The sequence continues at coordinate 10,712 of CAXNEB010000002.1, read as the reverse complement.
GCGCTCTTGTTCTGCCCGCGCAGCTTTGTAATCACCAGCAGCTACCAGGTCAAAGATTTTTACGTAGCCAGCTGGATCTACATTTCCAACACCTGGCACCACGCCATGTGCACCAGCCATCAAAGCTGAATCAACAGTTAGTTCAGAGCCAGTAAGAACTACAAATTCATTTAGACCCATCGCCTGAGCGCCAAGGACAACCGCTCTGATTCCGGCATCTAAGCCAGAAGAGTCCTTAAGTCCTTGAATAACACCCTCTTTAGCGAGCTTTAGCACTGTAGCAGTTTCAAGTTTTACGCCATTTACAGCAACAGGGATGTCGTACGCGTATAGAGGAACATCGCCACATTCTTCTTTGACTAATCTGAAATGCAGAGCGATTTCTTCTGGGTGAGTACGAGCATAAAACGGCGCAGTTATAACAATTCCGTCAATGCCAGCTGCTACAGCTGCACGTACATGTTCATTAACACGAAGTGTTGTCATATCAATCGCGCCAGCAACAACTGGTACGCGTCCTGCAGTTTCATCAATTGCAATGCGAATTACATCGGCACGTCGCTTGTCGGTTAGATAAGCAACCTCGCTAGTTGATCCAAGAACAAAGAGACCATGGACGCCACCGTCGATCAGGTGGTTGACCAATCGGCGCAATGACTTCTCGTCAACTTCGTAATCGGCAGTGAAAGGCGTACAAACTGGAGGTACTACGCCTCTTAGAAGTTTTGAATTGGTCGCCATCATTTTGCTCCTTTATTTAAGTGACAGGCAACCTGGTGGTCACCTTTTGAAATGTTGGAAATTTTTAATACTGGTCGTTCTGTTCTGCAGATATCCATAACCGCAGGGCAGCGCGTTGAGAAAGCGCATCCACTTGGCATATCGATTGGGCTAGGAACTTCGCCTTGTAATACAACTCGATGATCTTTAGCAGTTGGATTCATGCTGGGAACTGCTGATAAGAGCGCGATCGTATAAGGATGCTCAGCTGCCTCAGGCAGTGAATCGGCCGGAAGAATTTCAACTACGTTGCCTAAATACATAACCGCAACACGATGGCCCACATAGCGAGCAACAGCTACATCGTGAGTTACGAAGATAAATGACAAACCTGTCTCTCTTTGAATCTTCAAAAGCAGGTTAACTATTTGAGCTTGAATAGAAACATCTAGAGCTGAAACGATTTCATCGGCAATGATCAGCTCAGGCTTAGTTGCTAAACAGCGCGCAATCGCTAAGCGCTGGCGCTGGCCACCTGAGAACTCATGCGGGTAGCGCTGTAGATATTCAGGGCGAATATTGACCATTTCGCAGGCTTCCAGAATTCGCGCAGTTCGTTCCGCTTCATCATTAACGCCGTGAACACGAAGAACTTCATCCATCGCAGCACCAACACGTTGGCGTGGGTTAAATGAAGTGTATGGATCTTGAAAAATCATTTGAACTTTTTTACGGAATCGCATCTGATCTGCGCCACGCAAACTAGTTACATCTTGTAGACCTTGTCCAAAGTCAAAGGAAAGTTCGCCACCTGTTGGTTTATCAAGTAAAGCCAACATGCGACCGAGAGTTGTTTTTCCACAACCCGATTCACCAATAACTGAAATAGTTTCACCGCGGAAAATTTCTAGATCAACACCATCAAGAGCTTTTACATAACCTTTGGTACGTCTTAAAACTCCACCAAGAACCGGGAAGTGCTTCTTAATCTGTCCAACTTTGTATAGCGGGGTGCGAGTGTTATTCACCTGAAGCACCTCCAGTCAAAACAGGGAGTTTTCCATTTGAGTCCAAACGAATACAGCGAACATCATGACCAGGATTAACTCGCGTCATTTCAATTGTTTTCTCTCTGCATGCAGCAGCTACATATGGGCAGCGCCCGGCAAACTCGCAACCAACAGTTACTTCTGCCGGCGATGGCGTTTGACCATCGACAGTTTGTAGCTCAACGTTCTTATCAGCGTCTAAATTTGGAACACTTGCCATCAACGCTTTGGTATATGGGTGACGGGGATCGCGAAGAACTTGATCAACTGCACCATATTCAACAACTCGACCTAGGTACATAACAGCCACGTGATCTGCTACCTCTGATACCAGGGCCATGTTGTGCGTAATTAAAATAAATGTCTTACCCGCACTCTTTTGTAGATCCTTCAGTAGGGTCATAATCTGCGCCTGAATAGTTACATCGAGAGCGGTTGTTGGCTCATCGGCAATTACTAAATCGGGTTCGCAGATAGTGGCAATAGCGATCATTACGCGCTGACGCATACCGCCGGAAAACTCATGCGGATAAGCCTCATAGCGACGCTCTGGATCAGGAATACCAAGCTTTCTAAATAGCTCAACTACTCGAGTACGAGCCTCGTCTTTAGAAATAGGAAAATGCTGCAAAAGACTTTCAGCCACCTGGCGACCAACTTTGTGGGCAGGATTTAGCGAAGAAAGCGTGTCCTGGAAAATCATGCCAATTTTTCCGCCACGAATATCGCGCATCTGCTTTCCAAATTTTTCCAGCTCATTTAACTTTAAGACCTGATCACCTTGGGAGAAGTAAATGTCGCCACTGCTGACCTCACCGTTATCTGGCAGAAGTTGCATGATTGCTTGCGCAGTTACAGATTTTCCGCAGCCAGATTCGCCAACTACACATAGGAAAGAGCCGCGCGGGATGCTCAACGAAACATCGCGCAGAATATGCAACGTGTCATCTTCAACTTTGAATTTCACGTTCACGTTCTTGAGATCCAAGATTAAATCTTTTTCAGTCGATAGGCTCACTTTTTTCTCCCTAAACGACCAACTAAGGCTACTTTCCACTTATTTTTTGCAATCAAAGATTTATGGCGTGGATCTAAAACATCTCGCAGCCCATCTCCAACAAAGTTCACACCTAGAACAAAGATGGCGATCGACATTGCTGGAAAGACCCATAGCCACCAATATTCATCTACGACCACAGGGTTTTGCGCTGCTATTAGCAAGTTGCCCCAAGTTGGCGTAGTAACGGGAACTCCAAGTCCTAAGAACGAGAGTCCAGCTTCGGCAATGATAAAAATTGCGATATTGATCGTGAATGCAACAACAATTGGGCTCATTGTGTTTGGCAGAATATGCCTAAAAATAATTCGGGGTTTTGAAAATCCGAATGCGCGATCTGCTTCAACGAAAGCTTCTTCTCGAAGCGAGAAGAATTCTCCTCGAACCAATCGGAAGGTTGTCATCCACCCAGTTAACGCAAAGACAATGATTACGTTATTGATTCCTTGGCCTAAGAGCGACACGAAAATAAGCACTAAAATCAGCTGCGGGAAGGTCATTACAAGCTCTGAAACCCGCATTACAACTGCATCTATTTTTCCGCCTAAATATCCAGCGGTTGCTCCTAAAACGGTTCCAATTAAATTTGCCAAGAAGGAAGCGATTACGCCAACATAAATTGATTGTCTTCCACCTGATAGAACGCGGCTTAACATATCTCGGCCTAATTGATCGGTACCCATCAGGTGATCCAAGCTAGGTCCGAGGCGTCCATTAATCGGATCAATATATTCTGGTTCTACACCTGAAATTTGAACCGCGAATACTGAGCAAAGAATCATTATAGAAATAATGGTCAAACCAATTACAGCTGAAGGATTGTGCAAAAGATTTCTTACAAAAATCCAGGCAGTTGATTGCTGCTCTTCTTTCTTTTTTTGCATCAGTTACCTCCCCCTAGTCTCACTCGAGGGTCCAGTATTGATTTAACAATATCTACCAAAAAGCTCGCGACTAATATCACCATTGCGATCAGCATGCTTACAACCATAATCACCGGATAGTCAGATGCAGTCACTGCTGCAATAATCGTAGTTCCGATTCCGGGCCATTGAAAAACAGTCTCAACGAGAATTGACCCACCAACAAGTAGCGGAAGTCTAAATGCCAAAAGCACCATTACTGGTCCAAGTGAGTTTCTAAAAACATGACTGTAAAGAACGCGCCATTCGGGTACCCCTTTACTGCGCGCAGTCTTTACAAAATCTCTATTCAAGGTATCAAGGACTGAATTTCGGGTATACCGAATAAGAACCGCGAGCATTGCAATAGTTAAAGTTGCCACGGGTAAAATGTAATTTGGAAATCGATCCCAAAATGTTACTTGGCCAGGTGCTACCCGGTTTCCGCTAGGAAGCCATGAAACTCGGTATGCAAATACGTTCAGCAGGGCTAGCCCAATAAAGAAATCTGGTATTGCAATTCCAACTACTCCGAGTACGCGAGATAACTTATCGGCAATTCCACCCTTTTTAGCTCCAGCGAATAAACCAAGAGTTAAGGCCAAAATAGTGGATAAAATCAAGGCAGAGAGCACTAATTCCAGAGTTGCTGGCATGCGTAGTGCAAGAATTTCAGAGATTTTTTGGCCACTTTGCAGGCTATATCCAAAATCACCAGTTGCTATGTTTTTTAACCACGTTAAGTATTGCAAGACAACGTGGTCATTTAGCCCAAGCTCTTCGCGAAGCTGAGCTAAGTTCGCTGAATCGGCCGCCATGTCAGGCGGAATCATCGCAAGAATTGGATCAATCGGAGAAAGACGCGATGCGAAAAAAATTAACGCGCTGATTGTAAATGCCATAGGCACCAAAATCGCTATTCGCCGAACTAAAAATGAAACCAAGAAACTACCATCCTTTTAAAATACAAATAGGTGGCGGTACTGACCAAGGATGCTTTCGCACCTAGGTCAGTACCGCCGCTATTTAATTAGTTAGCAGACCAGCTAGCTATGTTGTTTTGGTAAACATAGAGTGGGTTACCCCACTTAGCTGGTGTACCACTGATGTTCTTTGAAATAAACACAACCTGCTTCAATAAATGCATTGGCAGTTTGTACATTTTTTCTTGCTCAAGTTTCTGCAAATCTGTCAAAATCTTGCCAGTTTGACGAAGTGTTGTTGCTTGAAGCAATTGTGAGCTTAGCGCTGCAAATTCAGGTTGAGCACCAATGGACTTTCCAAATGTTGCCATGTTGCTGTACTCCCCGAACCACTCACTGACGTTGAATGCACTAAGACCCTTAAGAGCAAGCTCGTAATTACGGTTTGTCCAAAGTTCTGTAGTTGCATCTCCGGTCCATGGAAGGAATTCAACCTTCATTCCAATTTCTGTGAGTTGTTGAGCTACTGCAGTCAAGAGAATCATTACTGCAGGTTGGGATTGATTGTATGTGCGTAGGCGAACTGTCTTTGAGAAGTCGAAGTTCGCTTCCTTTAGAAGAGAAGTCGCTTTTGCCTTGTCATACTTGTACTTCGGAATTGAAGAAAGGTGATGAGGCATACCTGAAGCAACACCACTATTAATTACCTTGCCCTGTTGCCCATAGATCGCTGGAACTAATTTGTTCCAGTCGATTGCGTACTTAAGCGCTTCACGAGCTTTTACGTTACTGAATGGACCAGTTGGGTTGATTACCAAATAGCGGTAGAAGAGAACGTCAAGTGGAGCTGACTTAAAGGTAGATACTGAACTCATTGCACGAATGGTGTCAGGGTCGTTAGTTGTGAAGTAATCCAACTTTCCAGACTTTGCATCTGCAACAAGGTTTGAAGAAACAATTATGTTAATTTCTTTGATGATTGGCTTAGTGCCTTCAAACTTGTCATTTGGTACAAGTGTAATGAAGTTGCCTTGGCTAAATGTTCCGACCTTGTAAGGACCAAGTACAACTGGATTCCGCCAGAAGTTATTTGTATCTAACTTTAAAATATCTTCATCGGCTAATACGTGCTTAGGCATGATCATGAACTGCGCAAGAACAGGAATCATAATGTTGATTGGTGACTTGAGTGAAATGATAATGTCATTACCCTTAGTTGTGATTCCACTCATGGTTGCCTTATTGGTGGCATTCACTGCTTCACTGCCAACAATTTCCTTAAATGCGTTTACAAAAATCGCATTTGACTTGGAAACGCGAAGTAATGAGTTGATAGACCAGACAACATCGTCAACAGTTAAATCTTTTCCATCAGACCATTTGATGCCTGACTTAAGTGTCACGGTAAGTGTCTTGCCATCTTTGCTGAACTTGTAACCTGAAGCTAAGTCAGGTTTTACAGAAACTAAATTGGCATCGGCCTTAAACAAGCCACGGAACATTGCATGGTGAGAAATTGATCCGGATGCGAACCAAGGGGTAGAAATAGTGTTAACGCCACCGCCACCGGCAGTTACTTCTGCAACGGTGATCGAATTATTTGTTGCTGCTTGTGTTGGCACGGCAAGCACTGAGACTGCAAGTGCAGCTGCTAAACCTATGGCGCCAAATGATTTATGAAACTTTCTCACAAAAACCCTCCAACTCTAAAACACTCCAGGGGCGTCCTGGTGTGTCAGATCTCTTCTGGGCTACCCCGCGCAGTAAGTATCTTTGCTGCTTAAGACATCCCATGTTTGTGTTGACTGAAATCTATCTTTCCTTTAAATTAAGGTCAAGGGTATCGAGATAACAATTAGGTTACTTATAAAAGGTGCTTTATCGAAGAAAAGTAGCTCTATACCTACTGAAAGGTGGGATGACTTTGCCAGATAAGCACGCCGGGAAAACACCGGCAAAGGTAAAGGAATCCCGCACAGATGGGGCGGTTCGCTCACTTCGTGAGTGGATCTTTACTCATGGCCTTAAATCAGGCGATTTACTCCCTTCGGAATCGCAATTGTGCGCAGAGTTAAAAGTTGGGCGAAACTCGCTTCGCGAAGCTGTGCGAACTTTGCGAGCAACTGGTGTCCTCGAAGTAAAGCAAGGCGCTGGCACATACGTCGGAGTTCTCTCTCTTAAATCAATGTCTGATGAATTAATTTTCCATAGTCGTTTAACTATTGATGATCATGGCACATACCTACGATACTTAAGTGAGGTACGCGAGTCGCTAGAACAAGGCTTGCTAACAAATTTAGTCACCGAAGGATTGAAGCCAGACTTAGAGGCGCTAGATAAAATCTTGGCGAAAATGGATGAAGAAGCGAAGTCAGGATTTGTTACCTCTGCGACGGACCGAGAATTTCATGAGGAGCTTCTAGCACCTTTGAAAAATCCACTTTCGATTTTGCTGCTAGAAGTGTTTTGGCGAATCTTCGACGAGCTATTGGATACAAAGTACGACCCAGCGGCAGCAAGCAAAACTGCAGATCGTCACCATGCAATTCTGTTAGCAATCAAAGCATCAGATCCGAGAGGGGCGCGTATTGCTCTGCACAGCCACTTCGATGGATTGCGAAATCGAATCGGTGGCAGAGACTTCAAGATTGACTAGTTTTATGCTTTGCTATTTATGCTTTTGATAAATCGTTTGGTACTCAACCATGGATCAGTGATTGCAGAGCCAACACACACCGACCAAGCGCCCGCATCAAATGCTTGGCTTACGAACTCCGGTGAATTAAATCTACCTTCAGCAATTACCGGCACAGCACAATGAGTTGCGCACGATTTAACTAAATCAAGATCTGGTAGTTCTGGTACTGACCCATTTGTATAACCTGATAACGTTGTAAAAACTGCCACTGCGCCACTCTTTTCAGCTGCAATTGCTGATTCAAGATCATCAATATCTGCAATTACGACAGCCCCTATGGCTTTAGCTTGCGCAACGAAATCTTTTCCGAGAGTGCCATCAGCTCTCTTGCGCAGAGTTGCATCTACTGCAATTAAATCCACGCCTGCTTCCAGTAGTTGGTAAACGTGCTCTAATAGAGGCGTGATAACAACAGGAGTGTTTTCGCTTTTGAATTTAATGAGGCCAACTATCGGAATTGAAACGGCTTTCTTTATCTCTGTAATATCACGCAAGCCTTCGGCTCTAATTGCCACGGCACCACCAGCTTCGGCAGCTTCTGCCATGTATGACATCAAGCCACGGTTAGCTAAAGGGCTGCCGGATGCAGCTTGGCAAGAGACAATCAATCCATTGCGTAAGCGATCTAACACTGCACCAGTCAAGTCTTGGCTCCTTTTTTCGACGCTGTTACATTTTTGCGCATACTAGGCGTTACCTTGAGTTTATACACTTAATGATCTAATAGAAGTCGGCTCTCTAGTTCAAGAATCGAATCCCAAATAGCTGCTGAAATTACTATTCCATCTGCATTTTTGGCTCTTTCTTGCTCTTCAACCTCACCGGGCAAAAGAATTGGTTTATTAGGATCTGCCGATGGTGCATTTTTGATTACACCAGTGGCTTGATTTACATCCTGCAAAAATTGATCTGAGCCAAAAAAGAATTCTGGGTCCATGGCAATCAAAATCGTGCCATTGCCGTTACCGTAAGAATCATTCATTGAAGGATGAGCCCCTGAGAGTGCCCCACCAAGAAGTTCAATTAAAAGATTTAGACAATAACCTTTGTGACCACCGAAAGGTAAAATTGCGCCACCTGCATAGAAATCTGCTGGATCTGTTGTTGGGCTGCCATCGGACTTAACCATTTGACCTTCCGGAACCTTAAGACCATTTACATTAGCTGCTCGAATCTTGCCTTCTGCAGAACTAGCTGTAGCAAAGTCAATAACGATGTTCTCGCCTTCGGCAGGAATTCCAGCTGCGAAGGGGTTGGTCCCGAATAGTCTTGTTTTGCCTCCATGTGCTGCCACATTAGGCCCACCGTTACACCACATGATTGAAACTAGTGACTTTTGAGAGAGCATCTCTACGTATTCACCTAAGCGACCAATGTGATTACACGACTTTATGGAAACCGTTGCTATCCCGAATTTATGTGCATTCTCTGCCACTAAATCAACTGCTCGCTTGCAAGCGATCTGCCCCCAGCCCCATTGACCATCTAGTGTTACAACGGCGCCACGCTCAGAAATAATCTTTGGTTGAGCAGTAGGAATTACCTGACCTTTTTCAACTGCGTTGGCGTATTCGACAAGTCGTAAAATTCCATGAGATGAGTGACCAGCTGCTTGCGCATCAACTAGTGATTCGGCAACCGACAGAGCATCTTCTTTGGAAGAGCCCACCAATTCCAAAATTCTTGCAGACTTTTCCAGCATATGTTCATGTTTAATTTGCTCTGTCTGCATGAAGGTTAGAGTGCCTTTCATCTTTGAAGATTGGGGATCTGACGCAATTCTTGAAGGTTAACTCAGAGCATGCATCAGCGCAATAATTCTGCGATTTTTCTTGATTCGATGTCTGGGCAATGTTAATCTCAATCATGGCTAGGAGCTCTCGGTGAGTGTGATTCGATTTGGCATTGTCGGTTCTGGCTACATGGGTAAGACCCATGCTGAAGCTGTCCATCGTTTACCTAACGCTGAATTAATCGCAGTAGCAGGTGGCAGTAGAGCGCCAGACTTAGCAAAACAATATGCAGTTGATCTTGACGATGTCGACACTCTCTTGCGACGTTCTGATATTGACGCGGTTGTAATAACAACACCACATCATTTGCACTATGAGCAAACTTTGGTTGCTTTGCAAGAGAAGAAGCATGTGTTAGTAGAAAAGCCGCTCGCAACTTCTGTCGATGATTGTAGGCAGATGGTCGAAATGGCTGCCGAGAATAAGCTGATTTTGGGTGTTGGCTACCACCAGCGGTTCCGAGTAAATAACTACACCGCACGCGCTTTAATTAGAGATGGCGTGATTGGAGACGTTGTATCAATTCAAGTTTCAATGCCAACCTACGCCGGAGCGATGCAAGCTGGTGGCATTGGCAGTGATTATGGTTGGTGGAATAACCCAGCCTCACTTGGCCACATTATGAATAGCGCTCCGCACGGTATTGATTTACTACGTTGGTTTATGGATGAAGAAGTTATAACTGTTTCTTCATTTTCGCGAACTTTTCTTCCAGGTGTGCCAGTGGAAGATACAACAATAGCTAATATCGAATTTTCAAATGGTGCACTCTGTTCGCTATTTTCAAGTAGAGCTCTTCCGGCTCCAGCATTTGTCGGCGAGGAATATCGTTTTAGAATTATGGGAACAAGCGGGCTTATGGATCTTGATCCATATGGAGAATTAAAGATTTCAGATGAGAATGGTTGGCGCGTTGTTTCGAAGCAGCCAGCAGTTGGTCACCAAGGTGCGAACTCGGCATATAGTGATGTGAGAATGCAGGCATACTGTGATCAAATCTCTTCTTTCATTGATCTAATCGAAGGTAGACCAGGAAATATTGGTGTTGGTAAAGACGGTTTAGCGGCGGTGCAGGCTTGTCTTGCGATGCTGGAATCTTCAGCTGAAAGAAAATGGGTCTCGCTTAAGTAATTGATATTAAAACTAAGAGCGGAGACGAGGAGATTTGAACTCCTGAAGGCGATTAAACCTTACCTCGTTAGCAGTGAGGCGCACTCGACCGGGCTATGCGACGTCTCCAAGTACTGGCGTAAGTCTACAGGCTGATTCAAGCCACTTTCTACGCTTACTGAATCGAAAACGCCTTGTTACGCTAACCCAATGAGCGAAGAAACAACCAAGAAGCGCCCGCACGATGTGCCAACTCCAGCTGCATTTGCTGAGTTAATGAAGAGCGGGTGGATTCCAACTCCACTTGAAGGTTTAAAACCTACGCCACCACTTAAGTTTTGTGTTTCTCGTCGCGAAGCTTTATCTAAAGCATTTCCTGGTGTGCGTTTAGTTATTCCGGCTGGAAATTACAAAGTTCGCAGCAACGATAGTGATTACGCCTATCGTCCGCATACCGCGT
>CAXNEB010000001.1:0-63701 GCA_964201645.1 Candidatus Planktophila sp. | reverse complement strand
TAATGTTTCCTCTCATCCGGACTTTAACCGTCGGTCTTGGAATTACACCAAGTCCACCGAGCGCTGGATGCGTTCGGGTCGCAGACTTTCACTGCCGGTTCGGAATTACACCGACCCCGGAAACAATTGCTTAACGTTAGCACGGCGAGAGATGGCCTCGCGATCAGCTGAAACTGGGCCATAAGTAGTAGTTCGCTGGCGCGCAGGGCGGTTAGCTAATTGCGCGATCTCCTCTAATTCAGCAACGGTGCGAAGTGAGCCATTTGTGCTGCCCGCCATTCGACTGATGGTTTCTTCCATCAAGGTGCCACCGATGTCATTAACGCCACCAGCTAATAATGAAAGAACGCCATCGGGGCCATTTAAACCTAACTTAACCCAAGAACATTGAATATTGTTTATTGAACCAGCTAATAACAATCTCGCCATTGCATGCACAACTCGATTTTCACGAACTGTTGGGCCAGGTCTGGCAACGCCAGCTAAATAAATTGGCGATGAGTAATGTACAAATGGCAGTGGCACAAATTCAGTAAATCCACCTGTCTCATCTTGCAAATTTCTAATGGTGAGAATGTGGTCATACCAATGCGATTCATTATCAACGTGGCCATACATTATGGTTGCTGAAGATTTAATGCCAAGTAGATGAGCTTCGCGCACAATCTCTAGCCAAGCTTTTGCCGGCAACTTTCCTTTAGTCAGAATCCAGCGAATCTCATCATCTAAAATTTCAGCAGCCGTGCCCGGAATTGTGCCAAGCCCAGCAGCTTTTGCTCGCTCTAGCCATTCTCTATAAGTAATGCCGAGTTTGATCGAGCCGCTAAAAATTTCCATTGGCGAGAAAGCATGTATATGCATATCTGGCGCAACCTCTTTAACTGCTTTTGCAACCTCGAAATAAATATCACCAGATAAATCAGGGTGAATTCCGGCCTGCATACAGACTTCATTTGCACCAAGTAGCCAAGCTTCGTTAACTCTAGATTTAATCTCATCGATAGATAGCAGATAAGAATCAGCATCCGTTTTACGTTGGGCAAAGGCGCAGAATCGGCAGCCGGTATAACAAACATTTGTGAAGTTAATATTTCGATTAACTACATATGTCACATCATCGCCAACAAGTTCTGCGCGCTTTTCATCAGCAGCCTTTACTAATAGTTCTAGCTCTGGACCATCGGCGGCAAAGAGAGTCAGGGCCTCTGACCTACTTATTGACCGGGGATTTTCCACAACCTTGGTAAGGGCTGCTATGAATGACGATTTTATGAAGGCCGAATTAGAAGTATCAAGTGACTTTAGTTTTTCCGAAATGCTCTGCCAATTTCCATAAATTGAATCAAAATCAGAGCGGGAATCAGCTTCGCGACCAGTCGTATCAATTGAATTACCTAAATCAGTGCGGCCCAGACTTTGCAGACTTTCACCGCTCTCCTGCCACGGCATACCAACTGGAATTATCTTTGCTTTTGCGAGCCCGGAAGAGTCAGCTAAAGCGGCGATGTAGCTCTTCATCTTTGGATCAACCCAGCGTTCTGGCGAGAGAACATATTTTGAATAAATTGTTAACCGTGGTTTTAATTCAAAACCAGCCAACTTACTTTGCTGCGCTAAGAGTTCAATTTCAGGCCATGGTCGCTCAGGATTTACATGATCGGCAGTAATTGGTGAAACCCCACCCCAGTCATCAATTCCGGCAGAAATTAGTTCAGCAAACTCAGCCGGCTCAGATAAATTCGGTGGTGCTTGAATTCGCATGCGTGGTCCAAAGATCAATCTAGCAACTGCAATGCAAGCTAAATATTCCTGGCGATCGGCATCTGGCGAATTTCGCATTGCGGTATCTTCTTTAGCACGGAAATTCTGAATAATGATTTCTTGAATATGTCCATAAGTTTTAGCAATTTCTGCCATCTTCAATAGTGAATCAGCACGCTCAGCAATTGTTTCGCCGATGCCAACCAAGATTCCGGTAGTAAATGGAATACTAAGTTTTCCGGCATCTTCAATCGTGCGCAGTCTTACCGCTGGATCTTTATCTGGGCTACCGAAGTGAACTTCGCCTTTTTCAGTAAACAGCCTTGCTGAGGAAGTTTCCAGCATCATGCCCATGCTGGCAGCCACTGGCCGCAATCTAGACATCTCTTCAAAGCTCATCACGCCAGGATTTAAATGTGGCAACAAACCAGTTTCTTCGAGAACTGCAATTGCGCAAGCGCGCAAGTAATCCAAAGTTGAGGAGTATCCGCGTTCAGATAACCACTCTGCGGCGACATCCCAACGATCTTCGGGGCGATCACCTAATGTGAACAGCGCCTCGAGACAGCCAGCCTTTGCGCCCGCTTTCGCAATCTCAACCACTTGGGAAATTTCTAAATAGGCAGCCGGCAAATGATTAGGGGTCGTGGCAAAGGTGCAGTAATGGCAACGGTCACGACATAGACGAGTTAGCGGAATGAAAACTTTAGGTGAGTAAGTAATGACACCTGGCCGATCAAGTTCAAGTAACCCAGCATCGCGAACCCGTGCGGCGGCCTCGCATAATTGAGTTAGCGCTTCATCGCGAGCAGATAGCAGGACAGAAATTTCATCAATATTTAGAGTTGCGGCATCGCTTGCTCGGCGAAGAGCGCGACGCATAGAACTCTCGATGACTGCCCTCCAGCTTCTTTCTAGAGTTGGAGAATACTTGATTTCTAAGTTTTAGCACGTGTGTTCCATTTATGAATCGTTATCCCGCGCAACAGGTATCTCGATTTCAATTGGGTCTAAACTGGAGTTATGAGCAACCTATTTGATCCCATCACTCTTCGTGGCTTAACCATTAAAAACCGCGTCTGGGTAAGCCCGATGTGCCAGTACACAGCCGTTGACGGCGTAGTGGGCGATTGGCATATGGCGCACCTTGGTGCTTTTGCAACTGGTGAAGCTGGCTTAGTTATGGCAGAGGCAACTGGCGTTGTTCCAGAAGGTCGAATTTCAATTGGTTGTCCGGGAATTTATAACGAAGAACAAATTACGGCATTTAAAAAGATTAATGATTTTGCACATACCCAAGGCATAGCAATGGGAATTCAATTGGCACATGCCGGTCGCAAAGGTTCAACCATGCGACCAACCGATGATCATTTAATGGCAACACCTGCCGAAGGTGGTTGGACTACGCATTCCGCCTCAGCTCAGGCTTATCACGGCATGCCCGAGCCACTTGCCCTTACTGTGCCGCAGATACATCAGTTAGTTAAAGATTTTGCTCATGCTGCCAAGAATGCAATCAAAGCAGGATTTGATGTAATTGAAATTCATGCAGCCCACGGTTACTTATTGCATCAGTTTTATTCACCGCTATCTAATCTACGTACCGATGAATATGGTGGCTCGTTTGAGAATCGAGTGCGATTCTTGATTGAAGTTGCCACCGCTGTACGAAAGGCAATTCCAGATTCAACTCCCCTATTCATTCGCATTTCGGCGAGTGACTGGACCGATGAGGGTTGGCAGATTATTGATTCAGTTGAGCTTTGTAAGCAGCTAAAGGAAATCGGCGTTGATCTAATTGATGTTTCATCTGGCGGCAACTTACACAACGCGCCAATCAAGCCAGTGCCTGGTTACCAAGTGCCGTTTGCGCAAGCGATCAAAGTTGAATCAGATATCGCTGTTGCCGCAGTTGGTGCAATAACTGACCCGCATCAAGCGCAAGAAATCATTAACTCAAATAAGGCTGATGCGGTATTCCTTGCGCGCGCAATGATTAGAAATCCTCGCTGGGCAATGGCTGCAGCTGAAGAGCTTAAGCAAATGATTGCTTGGCCGGCGCCACTAGAGCGCGGCCGCACCTTTAAAGGTTAAGTGAGTTAAGAAACTGAAATAACGTCTACGACAAAAATCAAAGTTTCATTTGGTCCGATTGGGCCACCTCCGGCTGCGCCATAACCAAGTTCGGCAGGAATTACTAGTAAGCGACGTCCGCCTTCTTTCATTCCAGGAATACCTTGCTGCCAACCTTGGATCACGCCAGATAATGGGAATGTCGCAGGAGATCCACCATCCCATGATGATTCAACAACTTGACCAGTTGACCAAGCCATAAGTGTGTAATGAACTGTCAGAGTTGAAGATGAAACCGCCTCTTTGCCAGTTCCGACAATGATGTCATTAGTAACTAGCGTTGTTGGTGCTGCACCCTCTGGTGCGCCAATTAATGGCTTGCTGCCTGCTGCACCTGAAACTGTTGGGTTAGTTGCTGTTGCTTCGTTTGACACTGATTTAGCTCCACATCCGGTAAGTGTTGAAATAGTTAACAAAATTGAAAGCGAAATTAAAGTGGCCTTCTTTGTACGTGTCATTATTCGTTTCCAATCTCTTTAATTAAGTCGAAGTCGCCGCCGCCAAGTTGGCCTTGGGCACGGTAGAGCTCTAGTTTTGCACGAGTATCGGCAATATCTAAATTGCGCATGGTTAATTGACCAATGCGATCAGTTGGGCCAAAGGCAGCATCTTCGGTACGTTCCATAGATAACTTATCTGGGTGGTAGCTAAGTGCAGGGCCCGTTGTATTAATGATCGAGAAATCATCGCCACGACGTAAGCGAATAGTTACGGTGCCGGTTACGGCAGATGCCACCCAGCGAGTTAACGATTCGCGCAACATAAGTGCTTGTGGGTCAAACCAGCGACCTTCGTAGAGCAAACGACCTAAGCGACGCCCTTCGGCGTGATAGTTAGCAATGGTGTCTTCGTTGTGAATCGCACTGATTAAGCGCTCGTACGAGATAAAGAGCAGCGCCATTCCGGGTGCTTCGTAAATGCCACGACTTTTAGCCTCAATAATTCGGTTTTCAATTTGATCTGCCATGCCTAAACCATGGCGACCGCCAATTGCATTAGCTTCATTCATTAGAACAACTACATCGTCGATGCGCTTGCCGTTTATTGCAACTGGACGACCTTGGGCATATTCAATGGTGACATCTTCGGAATCAATTTTTACTGCTGGATCCCAGAACTTAACGCCCATGATCGGTTGTACTAGCTCAATTGAAGAATCTAGAAGTTCGAGACTTTTTGCTTCGTGCGTTGCGCCCAAGATATTGGCATCGGTTGAATAAGCCTTTTCGGTGCTATCGCGATACGGCAAGTTATTGGCAACTAACCACTCGGACATTTCTTTACGGCCACCAAGTTCGGTAACGAAATCAGTATCTAGCCATGGCTTATAGATTTTTAGATTCGGATTAGCGAGCAGGCCGTAGCGATAGAAGCGCTCAATGTCATTGCCTTTATAGGTCGAACCATCGCCCCAGATTGAAACTGAATCTTGCAACATTGCGCGCACCAATAGCGTGCCAGTAACTGCGCGACCAAGTGGCGTAGTGTTGAAATATTGTTTTCCGCCCGAGCGAATGTGGAAAGCTCCACAAGCAATCGCTGCTAATCCCTCTTCAACGAGCGCGGTTTTGCAATCTACTAAACGTGAAATTTCAGCGCCATACTCTTTGGCGCGATCTGGAACCGAATCAATATCTGGTTCGTCATATTGGCCAAGGTCTGCGGTGTAGGTGCAAGGCACGGCACCTTTTGCGCGCATCCAGGCAACTGCCACTGAAGTATCGAGACCGCCAGAGAATGCGATTCCGACTCGTTGGCCAACTGGAAGTGAGGCTAAGACCTTAGACATGGCCATATCCTAACTGAAGTGAATTGATCGACTCGTCTGTAATAATCGTTATGAACCTGAGATTAACCGCATGCGTTACATTTTCGCCTTACTTTGATGGCGAAGTGGCCAAAAGTTAGGTTTACTTCATGATCTCGCCCAGTGCAGCCGAAGCAAAATGGTGGCAAGAGGCCGTTATTTATCAGATCTATCCTCGCTCATTTTTTGATAGCAATGGCGATGGCGAAGGTGATTTGCCTGGCATCACACAAAAACTTCAATATGTGGCCGATCTGGGCGTGGATGCAATTTGGTTGAGTCCGTTTTATACCTCGCCAAATAAAGATGGTGGCTATGACGTTGCAGATCCGCGCGATGTTGACCCGCGCTTTGGAAATTTAGCTGACGCGAAGTTAATGATTAACAAAGCGCACCAACTTGGCTTAAAAGTTCTGGTCGATATTGTGCCTAATCATTTTTCTGCTGAACATGAATGGTTTAAAACTGCGCTAATCGCCGGCCCTGGCTCAAAGGAAAGAGCACGTTTTCATTTCCATGATGCAAAAGCTGATGGGACTCCCCCAAACAACTGGATCTCACTTTTTGGTGGGCCGGCCTGGACCCAAGTTGCCGATGGTCAGTACTACCTTCATCTCTTTGATTCTTCACAACCTGATTTAAATTGGGAAAATCCCGAAGTTGATCAGGATTTTAAAGAAACCATTTCGTTCTGGGTAAAAATGGGCGCCGATGGTTTCCGCATCGATGTCGCACACGGTTTAGTGAAAGAAAATCTTCTTAACGATCATCATGACCCAAAGGGGTTATCTGATGCGCTTCGGATTGATGTTGATATGGAAATCAGTAAGCGTGAGGCTTTGCTCGCTTCGGTTCCATTCTTTGATCGCCCTGGAGTTCATGAAATTTACCGCAATTGGCGTAAACACTTTGATTCATTCGATAAACCAATCATGGCAGTTGCCGAAGCCTGGGTTCATCCCCCAGTAAATGGAGTTGCTTATGTTCGTTCCGATGAACTGCATCAAATTTTTAACTTTGATTTGTTAATTGCACCATTTGAAGCGAAAACTTTGTACAGATTAATCGATAACACAATTGAGATGCTTAAAGATGTTGGCGCTTATCCAACTTGGGCAATTAGTAATCATGATTCACCTCGTGTTGCATCACGACTTGGTACTGAAGAAGCTCGTGCTTTGGCGCTATTCCTATTCGCGCTACCTGGCTCGTGTTACGTTTACAATGGCCAAGAGCTAGGTCTGCCCGATGCCGATTTAGCTGATTCCGATCGTCAAGATCCCTCATTTCTTCGCACCAATGGTGAGACCAAAGGTCGCGATGGCGCTCGAGTGCCAATGCCTTGGTCTGGGCAAGAAAGCCCGTTTGGATTCTCGGCCGGAAAACCATGGCTGCCACTACCGGCATCCTGGAAGAATTTAACTGTTGAATCTCAAATAAACGATAAGGAAAGTTCGCTATCGCTATACAAGAGAGCACTTTCCCAGCGAGCCAAACTTCTAGACACCAATGAGCTAACTTGGGATATCAGCAGAATCGAGCAGGGAGTTCTGGGCTTTACTCGTGGCGGAATTCAGGTTTACCTAAATACCGGTGATAAACCGGTTGCACTTAAAGCAAGTGAATTAATTCTTGCCTCCGACGGGGCACAAACCTGTGAAAATGGTGAGTTGGAACTCAAAAGCGGGCGCGCCGTATGGCTGGCGTTAGAGGAATTCTAAGTAATCTGTAAGGTTGCGCCATGGAATCGACTTCAACTTGGCTAATAACTATTGGCATTCTTGCAGCAGTAATTGCGTTCGACTTAATTTTGGCAATCTTACGTCGAAATAAAGAGACCAGCATGCGTGAGGCTGCAATCTGGACAGTTGTTTATGTGTCAGCTGCGATTGCCTTTGGTTACTTCATGCCTAACTGGACTCCCGGTGAAACTGCTCAGAAGGAATTTTTCGCGGGCTGGCTTACCGAGTACGCCCTTTCTGTTGACAATATTTTCGTTTTTGTAATTATTTTGAGTCGCCTACAAATTGATAAGACCAAACAACAGTTAGTGCTTCTACTAGGAATTATCATTGCGTTAGTTTTGCGTGGCATCTTTATCGCCGCCGGCACTGCGATCATTACTCGTTTTTCCAGTGCTTTCTTCATTTTTGGTGCTTTCTTGATTTACACCGCTTATAGATTGTTGATCGAAAAAGAAGATGATGAAGTAACCCCGGATGACAGCAAGATCGTGAAAATGTTGCGGGCAAGGGGTGCCTCAACTTTTACAATTGCGCTGCTGACTCTTGGCGTAACTGACTTGGTTTTCGCACTTGATTCAATTCCGGCTATTTTCGGAATTACCAAAGATCCATACATTGTCGTTACTGCGAATATTTTTGCGTTAATGGGTCTGCGTCAGCTTTATTTCCTATTACAAGGGCTGCTCAAGAGATTAGTATTTCTCTCAAAAGGTCTTTCAATTATCTTGGCATTTATCGGTGTTAAAATGTTCTTTGAAGCTTTCCACGGGATTGGAATTCACGAGATTGCCGGCATTGAAGTACCTCACGTATCGATCGAGTTCAGTCTCGGCGTGATTGTCGGAACCTTGTTAATAACTGCCGTAGCAAGTCTTACTGCTACTCGTAAAGACGGCTCAGAGATTATTTAAATCTACTGCGCGATCACGCAAAGTGTCATGGCCGTGCTCTTTAGCTCGCTCATGGGCTTTACGGATTTGTAGTTCAAAGCTAGCAATAGCTTTATCGAATGCTGCTACGCCATTAAATTCGGCAGCCTCGGCACGTAATAACGGACCTGCTCCACGTGAAGTGATTACTACTTTGTGATCGTGTTTGCCTTGGCTAGGGTTTTTCTCTTCAATTACTTCAACTTCGACGCGATCAATTTTTACATTAAATCTTGTTAACGCTTTAAGTTTCTCATGGACAATTCCTTTGAAATCTTCGGCAACCTGGGCATTTCTCAAATGAATGATTATTTCCATGTCTCTACTGTGGCACTAAGTAGTGCGCAATGGAAGTACTAAAGCGGTAATACGAATGTGGTGAGCGTTAGCCCTAGTGCCAGTGCGATTGACTTTGCCAAAATTGTTAGGGCAGTCTTGCGATCTGCTTTCTTGGCAATTGGATCTGAAACTCGCGAAATCTGACCAAGCGAACCAAAATTAAAGGTTCCTAAAAATCCGTACGCTAAGCAAAATTTCTTACGGGATTGAATAAATCCGATTGCAAAAACCATTAGTGGAATGAATAGTGAAAAGCGAGCGCTTCGAGCGGCATCGGTACTAATTAGCCCAACTAACGATGTCACTGAGATTACTGCGCCAGCTAGTGCGACAACTTGGCGGCGGCGAATTTCGCCTTTGCCAATATTGCAGCTGCCCGGAATATATTCCTGGCTCAATTAAGCTTCTTCTAATTCTTCTTCATCGATCCAAGCATCAACTTGCGTCTCATCTTGCTTATCTACCCAAGAGAGAAATGAGCCGATGGCACGAAAAGCCAATAGAGCTACGCCAACTACCCCGACGAATCGCTTAATTGCTTTTAACATAAGTCAAAAATACTCCTATAACTTAAATTTTGTCTAATGAAGCCATGATGTCATCCCACAAATCATCGACATTTTCACAGCCAACTGAGAATCGGATCAAGGATTCTGAAATCTTGTGGCTCTCAGTTGCCCAACGGCGGCGGCGTTCCCACATAGATTCAATGCCACCGAGGCTTGTTGTGTTGGTAATTACTTTTGAGCTCTGCGTAACTAGATCTGTACCAGCGGCATCGCAAGTTAATTCAAATGAAATCATGCCGCCGAAGCCTGGGTAACGCACTTTGCTCACCTTGGCATGGCCGGCCAAGCGCTTTGCAAGTTCTTTGGCGTTGGCTTCAGCGGCTCTGAAGCGAAGCGGGAATGTGCGAATTCCACGAAGTGCCAACCAAACTTCAAAGGGGCCGGGAATCGCGCCACTTAACTTACGAACATCGCCTAGGCGCTTTAGGAGAGCTGGATCATTGGTGGAAACTGAACCCAAAATTATGTCACTGTGCCCAGCAAAGTATTTAGTCACAGAATGCATAACAAAATCTGCGCCGTATTCAAGTGGCTTCTGCGTTAATGGTGTGGCCAAAGTGTTATCGACTGCAACCCCAATGCCTAATTTCTTTGCTCCTTCAATAATTGCTTTTAAGTCAACAACTTCAAGCGCAGGATTTGTGGGATTCTCCAGCCAAATAAGTGCGGCGCTTTTTGCCGCCTCTAATACGGCAGCCGTATTTGTGGCATCAACAAAGCGAACTTCAAGTCGACCACTTTCGTGATAACCCTTTAGAAGCGCAGCAATGCCTTGATAACCTTCATCGGAAAGAACAACAGGTGCGCCGATTGGCAATAAATTAAAAATCGCACTTGCCGCAGCTTGGCCTGAAGCGAAAACTAAAGTCTCGCCACCTTCAAGTGCACTGATTGCACTTTCTAGCGATGTCCAAGTTTCATTTCCGTAGCGACCATAACCAATTGGGCCACCGGCATGAAAAGTTGAGTTCAGCGCAATCGGAGTATTAAGTTCGCCATCTGGCTCAGGAACTGGCCGACCCGCACTTATTGCAAGTGTCTCTGGCTTTAACTTTTTATCAGAACTCATAGCTGAAAGCCTATTACTTTTTTACTTTCCAAGAACGGCCATTGCCGCATTATGACCAGGGATTCCGCTCACTCCCCCGCCACGTTGCGCACCTGCGCCACAAATAAAGATTCGCGGATCATCGGTCTCGACGCCCCAGCGCCGAGTATCGCCATCTTCGCGGAATGGGAAAGTTAGATCGCTATGGAAGATATTTCCACGGGGCAATGAGATTGCTTCTTCTAAATCCAACGGGCTCTTGGCTTCGATACAAGGAGAGCCATCGCTATTGCGCGCAATAATTTCAGAGACTGGGTCGACTAGATACTTATCTAGTTCAGCGATGAAACCTGCCAAAGCAGTAGCCCTGGTGGCCTCATTATTGGCATCGAAAAGTTCAGCTGGTGTGTGCAAGCCAAAAAGAGTCAGAGTTTGATAGCCAGCTGCTTGTAACTCAGGGCTCAAAATTGAGGGGTCAGACAGAGTGTGGCAATACATTTCAGATGGGAAACATGAAGGTAACTTGCCCGCTTTACTCTCTTGATACGAAGTTTCGAGTTGAGAAAATTTCTCGCTGATATGGAAAGTTCCGGCAAAGGCTAACTCAGGTGAAATGCCACTTTTTAATCTAGGCATTTTCTTTAGCAACATATTAACTTTAAATTGCGCACCTGACAGACTTGCCGGTTTAGGTTTGTTGCGAAGCTCTGCAAGTACTTGTGGTGCTGCATTAGCTAGTAGATGACTGGCTACAAATTGGTCACCATTAGCAACAGTTGCGGTAACCGAATCTGAGTTACTGGAAATAGCGGTGACTTTGGAATTTGTTCGGATCTCCACACCAGCTGCGCGAGCAACCCGCTCTAGTTCTATAACTAGTGCGCCCATTCCGCCTTTCGGAACTTTCCATTCGCCGGTGCCGTTTCCAATCAAGTGATAGAGAAAACAGATATTTGCTAGCAAGTCATCGGCCGATGCGTGAGTACCAATTAAGGCATCGGTTAAGACAACCCCTTTAACCAGATCACTTTTGAATCGAGTGCTAATGATCTGGCCAATTGGCGTTTCAATTAAATAATCCCAGATATCTGGCAAATCAATTGCTGCCTTTAGTTCGCTGCGACTTTTCAAAGGTTGCAACATGTATGGCGCAATACGTTCGGCGAACATTGCTACTTCACCATAGAACTGCTGCCAAGCTACTGCATCTTCAACACCATCTGGAATCGAGGCGAATGAATCAGCAGTGGCTTGATCCCATTGGCGTGAAATATAAAGCCCAGCACCATTTAAATCAGGGGTGTATGACGAAACTGTGCGAGGAACGGTTACAAAATTAAGTCCTAAGTCGCTAACAATTTGATCAGGTAATAACGCCACTAAATACGAATAGCGTGACAAGTGCGCATCAAATTCTGGGAAAGCTCTGACGCTAGCTGTCGCGCCACCGATTTCATCATTTGCTTCGAGAATAACTACTGATTTACCCGCTTTCGCTAAGTAAGTTGCCGCTACTAAACCGTTGTGGCCACCGCCAATGATCACAACATCTTTAGTAACTGTGGTCATGCTTAGGCCTCAAGTCGTTTTGTAGAATTACGTACCACTAGCGTAGTTGGTAGAACTAGCGAAGGCACTTCAGCCGTTGGTTTACGTAAGCGTTCCATGATTGACCAAGCAGCCATCTCGCCCATTAACTGCACTGGTTGCTCGATCGTGGTTAAGTCAGAATATTCCGCCATCTCATGACCATCAAAACCAATAATCGAAATGTCATCAGGGACACTTAAGCCGTGACGTCGGGCAGCTTGCATTGCACCGAATGCCATTTCATCGGACTCGCAGAAAATAGCAGTTGGTCGATTTGGTCTGGCTAATAAATCATCCATAGCGCGTGAGGCAGTATTCATGGTGAAGTCACCATGAACTTCGCGCGAAGGTATCCATTCCAAACCATTCTCGGCTAGTACTTGCAAGAAGCCACGACGACGATCTTGTGGCACTGAAAAATTAAATGGGTCATCGGGGCGACCAGACATTAAACCAATCTGTTTGTGCCCTTGATTAACTAAGTGTTGGGTTGCGGTGCGAGCACCGGCTACATCGTCAATTTTGATACTGGCGCAATCTTTATGCGCCATGCCAACCAGCGCAATTGGAATTCCCAAACTCAACATTGAGGCAAATTCTTCTTCGGTTGGCGGCAAACTAATCACGATTAGCGCATCAACACGTCCCTTTAGCAATTGATGCTGGAATAACCGTTCGCGCCCTTTCATCTGGCTAAAGTTATAAAGCAGAAGATCTAGGCCAGCTTCACGAAGCGCTTGTTCGGCGCCATTGATAACTTGGGCAAAATACCAACGCGAAATATATGGAGCCACTACGCCGACGCTGTTGGTGCGACCAGGTCGGATCCGATCGCCGTCACCGGTTAATGAGTAATTCAATTTCGCAGCAGCGGCCTCAATTTTGGCTCGCGTTTGCGGATTTACATGTTCGAGACCTCGAAGTGCGCGCGAAACTGTTGCAGTTGAAACTCCAGCTTCTGCCGCGACTTCCTTAATGCCTGCCATTTTTGCCCCTAGTCTTATAAATCTTTCTGCAAGAGACTGTAATTCTCTGCAACAACTGAAAAACTAGGCCGAAAATCCCAAAAAAGCAATAGATTTCTGAGGATTAGGGTTACCTTTGAGGCGTGAGCAATCAAATACAGACCTTAATTCAAGTAGAGCTCGAAGATCGCAACCGTTTAACGGCATTTTTTCGACTAATAATCGTGTTGCCGGTTGCGCTCTATTTCAGTGCATTTGCTGTCGAATCCATAGCCAGTGATAACTGGAGTTATAGCTTGGGTGGCCTGATTATTGTGCCGACTTTATTGGCTCTGGTCTTTCGTGGAATCTACCCAAGTTATGCGCTCTCATTTAATCATGCCTTGATCTCGCTCGAAACTCGCATTAACGCATTTGTATTGCTGCTAACTGATGACTATCCGTCGATTGAAGAAAATGACATTGTTAAAATTACTTTCCCTGAAGTTGGAAATGGTTGGCAACTAAGTCGAGTAAAGCCACTCTTCAAGTGGATCTTGGCTATTCCGCTTTATGTAATGGGAATTATTTATTTAATCTATGGTCTTTTCTTGACTCTCTTCGCTTGGTTCTCGATCTTGTTCAGCGGCAAGTATCCAGTTTGGTGTGCTGATGCAATGGTCGGAATTTTGGCTTTCTATAATCGCGTTTATGGTTACGCCTTTATTTTGGTAACTGACGAATACCCATCTTTCTCCCTTTAATCTATGGCGGTCCACTCTGCGCAAAAGATGCGACGTATTGTCGCTGAAGTTTCAGAGCTGGATCGCAAATTTGCGCCACTAATAGCTCGTCGCCCCCTTTGCACAATAGGTCGAAGCGCTCCCACCGAGACTCATTTTGAATCTTTGGTTAGTTCAGTTATCTCTCAACAATTAGCGGTAAAAGCTGCCGAGACAATTCATGGGCGCTTGGTTGATCTTTGCAAAGGGACAATTAACGCCAAAAAGATAATCAAACTAGATGATCTTGTGCTTCGAGAGATAGGTGTCTCTGGTGCAAAAGCTCGCACAATAAAGGGCCTAGCTGGTGCGGTTGTTGATAAATCAATTCCCATAGATACCATCGATGAAATTCATGATGATCAAGAAATTTATGACAAGTTAACTTCGCTATGGGGCATTGGGCGCTGGACAGTTGAGATGTTTATGATGTTTCAGCTAGGACGTTTAAATGTCTGGCCCACCGGAGATTTAGCAGTGCGTCGGGGTTGGGACATGATCCATAACAATATAGAAGAAACCTTGGCTAAAGCTTTAGATCTAAAGGGTGAAAAATTGCATCCATACCGAAGTGTTGTTGCCTGGTATTGCTATCAAGCAGTTCATGAAAGCCGCGGACTGGAGTACTAAATATCTTCCAGGATCAATGAAACTGAGTTGATGCACCAACGTTGATCAGTTGGTACGTCGTAGCCTTCGCCTTCGAAAACATGTCCTAAATGTGAGCCGCAAGCCGCACAACGCACCTCGGTACGAACTCGTGGAGCTAACGAACGATCTTCAATAAGCTCCACTGCATCATCGGCAGCAGGTGCGTAAAAAGATGGCCAACCGCAACCAGAATGAAATTTAGTTTCGCTGCGGAAAAGTTCGGCAGCACAAGCTTTGCATTTATATACGCCAACTTTGTCAGTGTCGGTGTATTCACCAGTAAATGGTCGCTCAGTTGCAGCATTACGCAAAACCTCGTAAGAAAGTGGATCTAATTTTTCTTTTAGCTCTGCTTCATTTATTTTTACTGGATAATTATTTTCGCTCATTAGAGAACTACTCCAACCGGAAATGCAACGCCAGTACTCGAATGACAGTCATAGCCATTTGGATTCTTCTGTAAATACTTCTGGTGGTATTCCTCAGCTAAGAAATACTCAACGCCATCGGCGATTAGAATTTCAGTGACAATTGGATCTAGGCCTGCCTTGCTTAAAACTTCTTGGTAGAGATCGCGAGACTTCATGGCCTGAGTTAATTGTTCAGGTGTAGTTGCATAGATCGAACTGCGATATTGAGTTCCGATATCGCCACCTTGTTGATTCAGTGAAGTTGGATCATGCATAGTCCAAAACTCTTCGAGCAAGCGCTGATATGAAACCTGCTCATCATCAAAGCGAACGTGCACCATTTCGGCATGGCCAGTCACGCCAGTGCAGACTTGCTCATAACTTGGGTTAGGGCGAGTGCCGCCCATGTAGCCAACGCTGGTTTCTAAAACTCCGGTTAACTGCCAGAAGCGGCGTTCTGCGCCCCAAAAACAGCCGGTTGCAAAGTATGCGCTCTGATTCATGGCGATATTCTGGCAGTAAGCTCTCAAAATTGTCATGCGAGATCAAGTGCGATGAATATTTCCCAGCAATAATTAACATCTGCGCTACTGATAACCTTGCCATTGCGCCCCCGTAGCTCAGGGGATAGAGCACCGCCCTCCGGAGGCGGGTGCACAGGTTCGAATCCTGTCGGGGGCACTAGCAATTGATCAAAAATTTATTGTGAGCGAGATAAATCACCAGTAATCGGGAAATCCCCTGCGATATGTCCTTGTAATCAGGGTGCTGGCACGGGAGAATAAGCACATTACGACATCAAGATCGTAGCAAGAACAAATTACTTAATTGGTGCAGAACTGGCTTCTGTACGCGAGATTTCAGGGATGGGTGGTGTTCTCATGGATTGGCGTCATCAATCCGCTTGCCGCGATGAAGATCCAGAGCTTTTCTTTCCAGTCGGAAATACTGGCCCAGCTATAACCCAGATTGAGGAAGCAAAAAAGGTTTGTAACCGCTGCATTGTTAAGGATGCCTGCTTGGCTTGGGCTCTTGAGAGCGGACAAGATGCTGGGGTTTGGGGCGGTTTATCTGAAGATGAACGTCGCGCACTTAAGCGTCGCGCAGCACGTAATCGTGCCCGTCTGCAAGAACAGCAAAACCAGTTCTAAAGCGGGAACTCCAAGGTTGCTTGGGTTCCAGACTCCCCCGAAGTTAATTTAATTTGGCCGCGTAACTCGTTTTCGGTCAAAGTTCTTACAATTTGTAACCCAAGATTAGATGAGTTAACTAAATCAAAATCAGCAGGTAATCCAGCACCATCATCATTAACTGTGACTTTGGCTTTACTTTCAAAACGTTCACAGTGAATCACTAGATTGCTTCCTCGTTCGGCTAGCCCATGTTCAAGGGCGTTGTGAATTAGCTCGGTGACGATAAGAGCAAGTGGCGTGGCGATATGCGGATCAATTTCAGCTAGTGAACCACTTCGTCTGATGTTGATCTCGCTCATGCGAGGGCTTAAGTCGGCTGCATGAATTACCAGATTATCTAATACTTGATCGAAGGCCACTTTGGCATCGGCGCTATTTGAAAGTGTTTCGTGAACAAGTGCGATCGAAGCGATGCGGCGAACGGCTTCTTCAAGAGCTGCACTCGCTTGTGGCTCTTCAATACGGCGAGCTTGTAATCGCAAAAGCGCTGAAACTGTCTGTAAATTATTCTTCACGCGGTGATGAACTTCGCGAATCGTGGCATCTTTAGTTACTAGCTCGCGTTCGCGACGACGTAACTCAGTCACATTGTGGAGCAGAACAATTGCGCCAATCCGATCGCCACCTTGCAATAAAGGCATCACCATTAAATCAATTGTTGCTCCTTGATTTTCAATTTCAGCGCGACGTAAAGATTTTCCGCTCAGCGAACTACTTATTCCCTCATGATGTGATTCATTTCGTTGCATAGATACTTGCGAAGCAACTTCGCCTAAGTTAAAGCTCTCTAAGTCGTTACCCCAACCCATTCGGTTGAAAGCAGATCTGGCATTAGGGCTGGCATAAGTAATTACGCCATTTAAATCAAGCCGGATAAGACCATCCCCCACACGAGCAGATGGGTCAAAAATTGAGGATGCATCTTGATACGGATACGTACCTTCGACGACCATTCGGTAAAGATTGTTAGCGATCTCGCGATAGTTAAGTTCTAATCGGCTTGGCGAGCGCATTAACTCAGCATTTCGGTGACGCGATATGACCGCAATTACTTGACCTTCATAAATTACTGGAATCGTCTCTTCTTTAATGAGTAAATCACCAATTAACTCAGGTTCAGAATCTCGCACAATATCGGCGCTCGAAAGCGCTTCATCTAAACGTGGTCGCTCGCCCCACGTTACTTCGGAGCCAATTAAGTCATTGGCGAATACTGTTGCCGAAGTGGTTGGGCGAATATGCGCGATTGCCACGTATCCGGTTGGCCAAGAAGTTGCATCTGTGCGAAGTGGAACCCAGAGAACTAAGTCTGCAAAGGAAAGATCTGTGAGAATCTGCCAGTCGGCGATTAACTCCTGCAATCGATATATCTGCGAAGCGGTTAACGTGCTTCGTCCCTTAAGCAGAGTTTCAATCCGATTCACTTAGGAAACCTGCCAACTAGGTAGGTGAACTGCGATCTCTTGCGCCGCATACCAAGTTAGTTCGCCATCATCAGCACTAGCATCTCCGACAAATAAGCAATCGGCCTGGCTAAATTTAATTGGTGAAGTTAGATTTACTTCGACCTCTGACTCTTGCCCAATCTGTGAATCCTCTAAATCTACTGCGAGGGCAAATGAGAACTTGGCAGAATCGCCTTGGTATGAAATTGAATCTTCAGCTGCCAATAGCGAGAGAATGTATTCGGCCTCTTCTTCGCCAAGATCTGCATTAGCGCTTTTGAATTGGGCAGTTGGAACAAAGGCGGTATCAATTGAGATTTCGCCATCACTTAATAGTTCAGCTAACTCATCTGGAGTTAAGGCTAAGTATCCGCGCATGGGCTAACTCTATTGGAATAGTTGCTGCATCCTCAAAACTAGATCTCGCTAGCAATCTTGAAAATCGCCTTTCGCAACATCGATTTTGGGCTAGCTTCGCTAAGCGAGGAATAACTGGTGGTCGCGGCTGCCACAGCTCGATTATCTCTAGGTAGCGTCAAGCGATTAATCGGATTCAATTGATCTATCTGTTCCGCTAACTCATGGGCTCCTTGATCGTTTCGGCGACGAGGAACTTCTAGATTGGCTACGAATTGCAATTTAGCCTTGATCTTATTCTTAGTTAACTCTTTTATTACCCTCGCCAATCTAAAACGGCCAACCTCATCTGGTCTGGAATTTACCCAGATCTCATCACAGTTATCAGTACTCCAGATTAAGCATTGTGAAGTCCAACGGCGATCAGTTAATTTAATTGCTAAGTTAGAAATTGAACCTAAATCAATAATAATGAGATCAAAATTTGCGTAAGCGCTAGTCATAAATTTTGCAAAGGTGGAGCTTTTGGCTTCAGTTAATTCATATGCCCAGAGTAGTTGTGAGATTAGCCTTGGATTTTGATCTGCTCGTAGATTACGTAACTCCAGAGCAATCGAAATAGTTGGCTCAAACGAATTACCATCAATCAGCAGTGTTCGTTTCTCCAGCAAACTCGATTCCATGGCCAGGTTGATAGCTAAAGTTGTAGCACCCGTGGCAGTGCCGGCAGAGCCGATTGCTATGACTTTTGCGCCAGCTAGATTTGTTCCTCTGTGAGTTGAAATAAGTGGTTCGCGAAACTCCCGGCGTAGTACAGACCGAATTTGAGAAACCAGTTCGGCGGGATCTGTGGGCCGAGGCGAAAGAAAAGCAAAACTAGCTAATTCAGATTCAGTACCGTAACCAATTAGATGACGAACCTGAGTTCGCAGTTCTGTAACGGTGTCATCGCTAAACCCTGGTAGATCAGGGGCGTAAATCAAGATCGAATTCTTTGCGACCTCTGGATTCTGGGTAATGAATGCGTGCAAAGCGGCAATGTCTACCGCTCTGGCCACGATGTCCCAACCTTGCGAATGCAGGTTGCTCGATACAAAGCCTTCGAAACTACTATCTGAGATAGCTGTAATTATTGTGTGATTACTGCTTTCAGCCATTTAGTTTCACCACAACTAGTCGGCCATAGGTGGTAGCCCTAAGCACATCTGAAATTTCTTCGCGCCCTATTGCAATCGTGATTGCTGCCTCTGACCCAAAGTTTGAACTCTTGCGCTCGATTGAACCTAAATAGATATCGCCAAGAACTAATTCTGGTTCAGATGGAAATGCACCTAGCTCAGCATCTTCCAGAAGATAAATGCTTATGCGATCCCCCGCCAATACTGACGCTGGCAAATCAATTGCTCGAATGTTCAGAGACACTTCAGCGCTATTTATTGCTTCATTCTGTGAGCTAATTGATTGAGTTGCAATCAAGGAAGTTCGCTGGATTCTATTTATAACAATGCTGCCAATGGGATTAATGCCGGCCGAGACATAGTTATTAGAGATGGCCGAAATGTTGACTTGAACTTTTGAGATATCAGTGGCAGCAATTTGCTGGCCGGGAGTGAGTTCACGATTTGCAATCCAGAAACTTTGCTTCTGATTTGAAAGCACGGAAATCAACACGCTAGAGAGAATCGATGCAACCAGTAGCGATGCGGCTATTAGCACTCGAGTTTGAATTTTGGATTTTTTAGTAGACATGAAAGGCATCTAACGATGTCAACGGACAATTTAAATTTAGCTATCCACAGTCATCCTTTCGGATGAGGCCCAGTAGTCCTTTTGAATGATTTATGGTGGCTGGCCAGCGGAAATTCTCTACCCATGACTACTATCGATTTATCCGTTGAGCCAATTTTCCAAACCATTACTTTTTCGCCAATCTCCAGTAACCAAGATGAGATCCCAGGTCATCCAGTATTAGACCTCTTTCGCTCCCCCATTCCTGCGCAAGCTCCACAAAAAGCGAAGTTGTATCTAATTCCGACTACACATGGAGATGAATATGATCCGGACTTTGCACCAATGCCAACTTCTGCCAGCGAACTGCCTGAAATAAGCTGTTGGGCTTTGAAATACGGTGTTAGCGCTCTTGAGATTTGGGCTGGCAAACGTCCAGCCGCTCAATTAACCAGATGGACTCATAGAAATATTTTTGCCAAGTTAGTTGCAGATACTGGCTCAGTCAAAGAGATTGGACGAATTAGAAAACTGCATGTGAATCAGCCCTTAGATGGGATTGCAGAATCCGTATTAACTGTTAGATACGGCGACCGTTTGCGTTCTTTGGTTATGCGCTTTGAAGGCATCGATCAGAAATGGTTATGTACAGAACTATTTCTGATTTAGTTCAAATTATAAATAATTAAGCGCCGCCGTGGCAACGCTTGTACTTCTTTCCAGAACCGCATGGGCAGGGCGCATTTCGCGAAACATCGTTCTTAGTGACATTGCCGTTTTCATCAGATGCGCTGTATTGCAACCCAATTGGCGAAACTGGCTTAGCCTCAATGCCCTTTGCTTGGACTTCGGATGATTCAACAGTTACTTCAACGTTAAATAGGAAGCCAGCGATTTCTTCTTTAATTGCATCCATCATTGCGGCAAAGAGCTCGTAACCCTCGCGCTGGTATTCAACTAGCGGATCACGTTGGGCCATCGCACGAAGACCAATACCTTCTTGGAGGTAATCCATCTCGTAGAGATGTTCGCGCCATTTGCGGTCTAGAACTGAAAGCAAAACCTTACGTTCAAGTTCGCGAGTAACTTCAGAACTCAACGCACTTTCACGATCTGCATATGCCTTCGCTAAATCATCTAGAACTCGATGCTTTAGCAGTTCGACATCTAGCCCCACGCGGCCACCAAGTTCGGCATCTAAATCAGCTGGTGTGAACGAGATTGGATAGATGACTTTGAGGTGAGTCCAAAGCGTCTCGAGATCCCACTCTTCGGAATAGCCATCGGCAGTTGCTGCATCGACATAAGCTGCCAATGTGTCTTGCATAAACTCGATGACTTGATCTTTAAGGTCTTTTCCTTCAAGAACTAAGCGACGCTCACCATAAATAACTTCGCGTTGGCGGTTCATAACGTCGTCATACTTCAAAACATTCTTTCGAATTTCAAAGTTCTGCGCCTCAACTTGGGTCTGAGCTGAACGAATCGCGTTGCTAACCATCTTTGATTCGATTGGTTCATCTTCAGGAATTCCAGCAGCCGATAACACACGCTCTACGATTCCAGAATTGAAGCGACGCAT
The DNA here is from genome assembly GCA_964201645.1 of Candidatus Planktophila sp. Lineage (GTDB taxonomy): Bacteria > Actinomycetota > Actinomycetes > Nanopelagicales > Nanopelagicaceae > Planktophila. The sequence goes on along the minus strand of CAXNEB010000001.1, from coordinate 42,688 downwards.
TAAGTCATCTTGCAGTGAAAGATAGAAACGAGATTCACCAGGATCGCCTTGGCGACCTGAGCGACCACGCAACTGGTTATCAATACGTCGAGATTCGTGGCGTTCGGTACCAAGAACATAAAGGCCACCTAGAGCGATAACTTCGTCGTGCTCTTTCGCTACTGCTGCCTTTTGGCGAGCGATTTCAGCTGGCCAAGCCGCTTCGTATTCGACCGCATTATCTACCGGTGAAATTCCGCGACGTTGTAGTTCGAAATCTGCCATAAATTCTGGATTGCCACCAAGCATGATGTCGGTACCGCGACCTGCCATGTTGGTAGCAACAGTTACAGCGCCTTTAATACCTGCACGAGCAATAATTGCGGCTTCGCGTTCGTGGTGCTTGGCATTTAGAACTTCGTGAGCAACGCCAGACTTGCGCAGGATCGCAGAAAGTTCCTCAGATTTTTCAACGCTGACAGTTCCAACCAAAACTGGCTGACCTTTGCGATGACGTTCCACAATGTCTTTAGCGACCGCGTTAAATTTGCCGAGTTCGGACTTATAAACCAAGTCTGGTTGATCAATTCGGACCATGCCTCGGTTAGTTGGAATTGGCACAACACCTAGCTTGTAAATCTGTTGAAATTCGGCCGCCTCGGTCATTGCAGTACCGGTCATGCCGGAAATAGTTTTATAGAGGCGGAAATAGTTCTGCAAAGTAATGGTCGCCAAGGTCTGGTTTTCATCCTTGATTTCAATGCGTTCTTTCGCTTCAAGGGCTTGGTGCAGGCCTTCGCTGTAGCGACGACCAGCCAACATACGGCCAGTGTGCTCATCAACAATTAAAAGTTCGCCATTCATTACTACATAATCCTTGTCGCGCTTGAACAGCTCTTTTGCGCGTACGGCATTATTTAAGTAACCAATCATCGGCGTATTTACAGCTTCGTAAAGGTTCTCAATCTGCAGCATTTGTTCTACACGAGTTACGCCTTCTTCAAGGATTCCGACGGTTTTCTTCTTCTCGTCAATCTCGTAGTGGACATCGCGTTCTAGTTTTAAAACCAGATTTGCAAACTCGACATACCACTTAGTTGCTTTATCAGCGGGCCCCGAAATAATCAGCGGAGTACGAGCTTCATCAATTAAAATTGAGTCAACTTCATCAACTACGGCAAAGAAATAGTCGCGTTGCACGCAATCATCAAGCGACCAAGCCATATTGTCGCGCAGGTAATCAAAACCAAATTCATTATTAGTGCCATAAGTAATGTCGCAGTTATATGCATCGCGACGTTCAGCTGGAGTCATGTTATTTAGAATGACACCGACAGTAAGTCCAAGGAAACGGTGGATGCGGCCCATCCATTCGCTATCGCGCTCGGCCAGATAATCGTTAACAGTTACAACGTGCACACCTTTGCCAGCAATTGCATTTAGATACGAAGGCAGAGTTGCAACCAGAGTCTTTCCTTCACCGGTACGCATTTCGGCGATATTTCCTAAGTGCATTGCTGCCCCACCCATTAACTGCACGTCATAGTGACGTTGGCCTAGGGTGCGCTTTGCCGCTTCACGGACTGTGGCAAATGCTTCGGGCAATAAATCATCAAGGGACTCGCCTTTGGCATAACGAGCTTTAAATTCCGCAGTCTTCGCGCGCAGATCTTCATCAGATAGCGCGACTATGGCAGGTTCAAAGGAATTAACTTTGACTACGGTCTTGCTCAACTCTTTTAGGATGCGACCTTCGCCGGCACGCATAATCCGATCGAGAATTGCAGGCATTTAGCCACCCTGACCTTTCAAAGTTACTTTGCTGACATCTTCGGCTTCTTAAAAACCGGTGCCAACTTGCGAGATAACTCCCCAATCTTAGGGGTTAGTCACGCCTGCGTAGCGCCACGCAAGCCGTAGCGGCCGCCTGCACCTTAAATCCGCCCCTGGTTAAGGCACGGTTTGCCTCACCAATAGTGGCTCCGGTTGTGACTAGATCATCCAAAATAACCACATTCTCACCCGAATAAATCCCTCGGAACTGAGGTTTTATTGAGAGCGCCATGGCCAAATTCTGGCGACGGTTAGAAATATTCAATTTACTTTGATCCCGGATATTTCTTTGATGCTCTAGTAAGGGTAAAACTGCGACGCCGAAATCCTTGGCAACTGTAATTGCCATTTCATTTATAAAGTCCCTCCCACGGCGCCGGTTAGAGGCGGCGCTAGATGGAATCGGCACCAGAGCGCAATTGGGATATCTTTTAAATAGCTCGTGGATAGAAACTTTTATCGCATTGCGAACCAATTGATCTGCGGATTTAACACCTTGTTCTTTTGCGGCTAACAATATATTTTTTGCAATCGGTGAATATGGAATCGCAGAGTAGACAGCTAAGTTATTGATACGACTCTGGTAGAGATGCGGATTCCATTGCTGACGACATTGCGAGCAGATTGAATAGCCAAGTTCGCGACAACCAAAACATCTAGTCGGAAAAAGAAGATACTTTAAATCTGAGAAAATCCGCATTGGCGAAGATTAAACTTGGCTGGCTAGAGTTTGCGTTACCCGATATTAGGTGTGGTTAACCCTTTAATGAAATTAATCTTGAGTTCAGCTGATCGCCTGCACGTCTAGGTAGATAGAGAACAAAGTGTGCCCCTTTGCCGAGTTCACCCCAGGCTTCGAGTTCACCATTGTGCAGACGCGCATCTTCAAGGGCAATTGATAATCCCAAGCCTGTTCCGCCTCGAGTTCGGGCGCGAGAAGGATCTGCTCGCCAGAATCGATCAAATACTCGATTGAGTAGCCTTGGCTCAATACCGACTCCGTAATCACGAACCCCAATAGCAACGTCTTCAGGCGAGGCCATCAAGCGCACCTCAACCGACTTGCCTTCAGCGTGATCAATTGCGTTACTCAATAGATTTCTAATTACACGTTCTACTCGGCGAATATCACCATTAATGAATACTGAATCACGTGGGCGATTTAGATTTATTTCGATGCCATTTTCTTTAGCGACTAGCGAAAGATCTGAAATACAACGTTCGAGAGAGCCACAGATATCGAATTCAACTGCTTCCAGAACGGCCACTTCGGCATCAAATCGACTAATCTCAAGCAAGTCTTCTAGTAAACGTTCAAAACGATCAATCTGTCCGATTAGTAGTTCAGAGCTACGAGCAATTACTGGATCAAATCCTTCGCGGGCATTATGAATAACTTCAGATGCCATCCGCAGAGTTGTTAGCGGTGTGCGTAACTCATGTGAAACATCTGACACGAATCGCTGCTGTACTCGGGATAAATTCTCCAGTCGGGCAATCTGTTTCTCAAGTGATTCAGCCATCGCATTGAAAGCATTTCCTAGGCTGGCAATTTCATCATTGCTCTTTACTTGCATGCGCTGGCTGAAGTCGCCATCAGTAAACTGCTGTGATACCCGAACTGCATCACGAACGGGTTTCACAACTTGTCTAACTACAATCCAAATAATAAGCGCAATGAGAATAATTAGAGCTAAGCCCGTTAAATAAAGCGAATTACTAATTAGCGCCAATGTTGCAGCTTGATCTGCCAAGCTGAAAAGAACATACATCTCGTAATCGCCATCATTCGGGATACTTATTCGTTGCCCTACCGCATAACCGCTCACTGAATTAGCGCCGGCATATTTGATTCGCACGTAAGCAGATTCTAAGTTCTCGGAATTTCGAACTTTATTGCGTAAATATTCGGGGATCGAAGTATTTGAAACTAGATTTGAACTAATCTCATAGTTATCTCTGCCAATTGTAGTTCCGGGTACCTTCAGAATTACTACTTCTCGACCGCTCTCATTTGATCCAACTGTCGTGGCAGATGTAATCACCGAACTAAAAATGCTGCGAACTGAGTCGGTTGGATCTCCGGAAGCAATAGCTAAGCGATATTGAGCGCTAAAGATGGTGGAACGAGCTTCAATAACTGCCGTATCTACATTTACTTGCTTGATACCAGTTGAAAGCCTGGAGTAGAGCGTTGAACCGGTAATTGAGATTACGACTAGTGAAAGAAAGATAGTTGAAAGTACAACCCGAAGAGCTAAAGAGTGCGCTCTAGGAGCACTGCCTAATCGCATTTACTGACCGCCGGCTTTGTAACCAACACCTCGCACGGTTACGACAATTTCGGGGTGTTCTGGATCATGTTCAACTTTGGCACGAAGACGTTGAACGTGAACGTTAACAAGGCGGGTATCAGTTGAATGACGATAGCCCCACACTTCACTTAACAAAGCGTCGCGCGAAAAGACTCGGCCAGGTTCGCGGGCTAGCGCAACTAGCAGGTCAAACTCTAGGCGAGTAAGCGCGATCTGTTTTCCGGCTCGTGAGACTTGATGTGCAACCACATCTATAACTAAATCGGCAATCGTTAGCAGCCCAGAGATATCGGTGTTTGTGCGACGCAATCGAGTTCGAATTCGTGCAATCAATTCAGATGGATGTCTAAATGGTTTAACCATGTAGTCATCTGCGCCAGCTTCAAGGCCACGAACTACATCGTGTGTATCGCCTTTGGCCGAGAGCATCACAATCGGAACCATTGATTCGGCCCTGATCAATTTACATACTTCAATGCCATCTAATCCTGGCAACATAACATCAAGCAAAACTAAATCTGGTGGGTTATTACGGAAAACATCAATAACTTCATCACCGCGACTTACTAGATCCACGTCGATGCCGGCACCGGTTAAAACGATGCCGAGCATCTCCGCAAGATCCTGGTCGTCATCGACGACCATGACTAAAGTCATTTAGCTTCCGTGTTCCCAAGAATTCAAATACAGGTCTTGTGCTGGTGTAAGAACATCGATCTTGCCACCCATGCTGCTTAGTTTAAGGCTGGCAACTTCTTTGTCTATATAGGTAGGAACTTCATGAATTCCGGCTGCCAAATTCTTAGCCTCTTTAACTAGATATTCAGCAGTTAGCGCCTGATCTGAGAATGACATATCCATAACTGAAGCTGGGTGACCTTCGGCTGCGCCTAGGTTTACCAAGCGACCTTCGGCGATTAACAGCAAGCGACGGCCATCGGCCATTACATATTCATCGGTTTGATGACGCATTTTGGCATTCTTGCTCTTGGCGTTTTTTTCTAGCCAAGCAACATCGATTTCAATATCGAAGTGACCTGAGTTAGCCATGATTGCGCCATCTTTCATAACTGCGAAGTGCTCATCGCGAAGAACATCGCGGTTACCCGTAACGGTAATGAATACATCGCCAATCTTTGCAGCATCAGTCATTGGCATAACGCGGAATCCTTGCATCATGGCATCAAGTGCTTTAGTTGGATCAATTTCAGTAACGATCACATCTGAGCCCATACCCTTGGCACGCTCTGCTACACCTTTTCCGCAATACCCGAATCCGGCTACAACAACGATGCGCCCTGCGAGCAAATAGTTAGTTGCGCGGAAAACTGCATCTAGCGTTGACTGCCCAGTGCCGTAACGATTATCGAACATGTGCTTTGTATCGGTGTCATTAACGGCGATCATTGGGAACTTTAAAGCGCCATCTTTAGCCATTTGAGTTAAACGAATAACGCCTGTGGTTGTTTCTTCACAACCGCCAGCAACATTTGGAATTAATTCTTGACGAGTTGTGTGTAGAACATTTACCAAATCGCAGCCATCATCGAAAACTTGGTGCGGTTCGATGTCAAGAGCTGCATTTAAGTGTGCGTAGTAACCAGCGCGATCGACAGCATTCTTTGCGAAAACACTTATGCCATATTCGTGCACTAGGGCTGCAGCTGTGTCATCTTGAGTTGAAAGTGGATTTGAGGCACAAAGGGCAATGTCTGCTCCTCCTGCTTTTAGAACACGCATCAAGTTGGCAGTTTCAGTAGTCACGTGCATGCAGGCAGCAATACGAATGCCAGCAAATGGCTGAGACTTTTCGAATCGTTCGCGGATTTGAGCCAGAACCGGCATATTGCGTTCTGCCCATTCAATTCGCTTGCGACCTTGTTCGGCCAGCGAAGCGTCAGCAATATCATTGCGAGGTACGGTCTTTGTTACAGGTGCGTTCACGGTAAAACTCCTAAATTTCAGATGAGGTTATGGTCAATTAGGCAGGACCCCGCCAGAAGGCAAGAGTATCTGTAATGCCCTGCTGAGTTCTACTTAGACCCAGCAGTTAAGCGTTAATTAGGGCCAATAGCTCATCACGATGGGACGCCATATTTGCCGCTGTATCGGCTTCTACATTTAGACGAAGTAGAGGTTCGGTATTTGAGGCGCGCACGTTAAACCACCAAGTCGATGTAGATGCGGTTAAGCCATCTAGCTCATCAATCTTAAATTCAGGTAACGCGGCATATTTTTCCTTAATGGATTTGATAACAGCATCAGTGTTTGCAACACGTGAATTAACTTCACCGCTAGCGACGTATCTTTTAAATGGTGCAAGAAGTTGTGAAATGGTTTGCTGAGATTCGCCAAGTGCTGCCAAAGCATGCAGCGCAGCTAACGCCCCAGAATCTGCACGCCAAAAATCTTTAAAGTAGAAGTGGCCCGAATGCTCGCCACCAAAAATCGCACCAGTCTCTGCCATTAGCGCCTTAATGTATGAGTGCCCTACCCGTGATCTAACTGGTATTCCACCCAGTTCATTAATTACTTCGACTACGGTTCGAGAAGAAATCAAACTATGAATAATCGTTGCTCCTGGATGCTTAGCTAGTTCACGACTAGCGATAAGCGAGGTGAGCAATGAAGGATCAACAGTTTCGCCCTTCTCGTCAACTAAGAAACATCGATCAGCATCGCCATCAAAAGCCAACCCAATATCTGCGCTATTTTCTAGTACCGATTTCTGTAAGTCTCGTAAATTGGCGGAATCAATTGGGTTTGCTTCATGGTTGGGAAAGTTTCCATCTAGTTCAAAATAGAGCGGAATAATCTCAGCGCCTAGCCGTTCAAATATTGCTGGAGCAGTGAATCCGGCCATGCCATTACCCGCATCAATAACTATCTTCAATGGACGGTTACCTTTAAACGAAACTAACTTATGTAGATGATCGGCATATGCTTGAAGTAAGTCTTCGTTGGTTTCATTACCAACTGGTCTCATTGCCATTGGCATACCATTTCGTACAAATTTTTCAATAGTTTGCAAACCAGTTTCTTTGCCGATCGGGCGAGCACCACTTAGACATAACTTGATGCCGTTATAAGCCGCAGGATTATGGCTTGCCGTAAACATCGCGCCTGGTAAGTTTTTTGACCCGGCTGCGAAATAAAGCATGTCAGTTGATGCCAAGCCAATTCGAATCACATTTGTACCGTTGCTAGTGACGCCAGCTGAAAATGCTTCGGCTAACTCTGGCGAGGAGGGGCGCATATCTTCGCCAATAATGACCGTACTTGGTTCACGCTCTAGTTCAAGAAATCTAGCGAATGCTAGACCGACTGCAAAAGCAAAATCAGGTAAAAGTTCATCATCTACTAAACCGCGAATGTCATATGCTTTAAAAATATCTGGAAATTCTTCACTCATAACTGACTCGTTCGATTACTTATTTGGAACGGCTCGAAGATGACCTCGTCGACCGATGTGTTCGGTGCTCGCTGCAAGAGTTGCAGCTGTTGAGGTATTTTCAGCAATCGGCGTAGATGCGACTTCACGAACTGCATCTGCAATTGCCATCAGATCATCGTTAGACGGCCCACTTTGGTTATCAGAAATCTGGGCGCGAATAACTTCCCAGCCATTAGGAACAGTTAATCGTTCTGCATGTATCTCACAGAGATCATAGGCATGCGGTTCGGAATAAGTTGCCAATGGCCCAACCACAGCTGTTGATTCAGCATAAATGTAAGTCAACGTCATCGTTGCCATACGACGGCAACTGGCGCGAGAACACGCACGACCTACTTTTAGCGAACTCATATGTCTCAGATTAGTGGGCAGCCGCGTAAAACTTGGGATTTTTATGGATTTAGAACCCGAATGTTTGAGGATGGTATTGCCACTTTTGTAAGTTCGGCACCTGAAGCAATTGGGAAGAAGGCATACCCGCTCTTAGCCGCTATTAGAGCACCGGCGTAATTATCAATGCCGGCACTTAGGACAGTGATTGCGATCGCATTATTTGGGACTTGCCAACTAACTAGATCAGAGCCAGTAATGCTTTGTTCCTTAACTTTGCCGTTTGAAAACGTAATTCTCAAATCGACCGCTATGGCGTCACCGGCGAAAATGATTTTTGGCGAAATGCCACCTATTGCAATCTGCAAAGGTGCTAAAGCTGCAGAAGGTGTGATCCACACAAAGTCACTGTTGCCATTTGAAGTGGACCGAGAACGAATTGCCGCGACTAGTGGCTGATCTGACGTTAACTTGATAGCGAAGGCCCCTCTAGCTACCTCCGGCGTTAGCTTCAATTCCACAACTTTGCCACTGACTAGTTTTCGTTCATTGAAACCAATTGGAATAAATCGACCATTGCTCGAGAGAAGCTCAAGAGTGAAATTTGCATCTGCCACCCCTGGCACAAATAAACGCAGATAATGATTGGGCACTTTGTTATTAACTAACTGCTGTGGGATTCCGGTAATTACAAATTTTCTAGCTGGGGTCGAAATTGCATTGACCGAATCGCCACCCAACTTCTTCAAACCATTGGCCCGTTCATCAACTAAAAAGCTATTAACTCGGCCAGATCTAGCAACTACTTCAACTACGATGGTTGAGTCCCCAGGTGCTAATGAATCTAGCTTTACCGCCACACTTGAATCTGCCTTTAGCGAAAGAGTTTTAATGGCTTGTTCACCATTTTCACTCCAGGTAAAAATATCTACAATCGAAACACTCAAACCACTATTTACAATATAAATAACGCCCTTGCTGCTGACATCTGAAGTTCCACCGACAAACCATTGCGAAGTAGCAGGAGCGGTGCATAGAACTGAACCAGCCCAAATACCAGTGCGACTCTGAAAACTAACTGGGGTTTGACCATCAGTTTGCAGCAAAATTGGATCACTAACGCTTGAATAACGTAACGTCTTGATATCTACTAATTTTGTACTCTTATTTCCAACTCGGTAAAACGGTGTCTTTTTTGAAGAAACCGAGGTGACAGTTGTAACACCTGCTGGATTTGGCGGACAAACCACAGCTGGGAAAGACTTCGAATATTGTCGCGAGTTAGTATTTGCATCAAACAAATTGGTAGCCAATAAAAGAGCGGCGATGATGGAAGCTAGAATTGCGCCTTTCTTAAACTTCATGAGAGCTCCATTTCTGAAATCTCACGTTTACGTCGCCCGGCAGGTAGTGCCAAGATGATTAGAACTACCCACGAAATAAACTGCAGACTAAGTGCGCCACGACGCAATGTTCCATCATGGATCAGCGTGAACTCACCTGCTTCAATTACCTTGAATTGTGGCAAGCCGGCTTCGTTCTCGGTGCGCTCAAGTTTTAAGCCATTTTGTAGAATTTGCCAACCTAGGTCGTAGTTTTCGGTCAGCGTTATCACACCAGGGCCAGGGGCATTTGTTGTCACGCCAATACCGCCACTAGCAAGCAAGGTCACTTCACCTTTTATATCTGTAAAGATTAGTCTGCCAGTCGGATCACTAACTTTCCATACGATGCCATCTGAGGTTGCCGAGGTGCGCACGAAACCACCAAGAGCATCGATAGTTCTAACAACATCCTTTTCTATCGGATTCTTCGCAAATAAATATTTGATTCCAAAATCTGCAAAAGTTTTGCTGGTGGTCAGACCACTTCCGTCAGCTAGTTCAATAACCGCTTTCGCTATCGCTGGGTCTTGAATAGGAGCAACGTCTGGTTCGCCCAAGGAAATATCGGACCCACGAGAGATATAGAAAGCAAGTGAAGTAATTTCTCGATTAGTAATTTCGCGAAGAACCAAGGTTTTTGCATCTGACTCAACTCCGAGATATTCGGGTAGAACATTTGCGTTCTTCGTAGCCACTGGCGAAGAAGATGCTTGGGACACATTCCAGGACAGAGCAGTCACTGAATATGCCAAAGTGATAAGTAGTAAACAAGCAGATAAAATATGACGGTAATTAATATTTGTAGCGATCAAATAATCGCGTAAGTCATTGAGAATTATGGTACCGACTGTCACCGCTGCCAATGTAGCAACAGCTAAGAAAACTCCGACCCATAACTGAGTAGGTGCAATCGTGCCATTTCCGGTAATTGAGATTGCGCTTAACGCTACGGAAAGAAGTAAGAATAAAATTCCAATTTGTGCGACTTTGTGTAACTGTGTACTGGCGAAGTAAGCCACGATTAGAACTAATGTGAGTGGGCTAATTACCCACCAAGGTAGAGCACCTGGGCCACCTGGGTTTCCTAAGAAAGCGAGATTCGGCCCACCCCCACTTAACAGAATTCCGGGTTCATAGAGGAAACGGTTTGGATCAACAATTGCAACTAAAGACCAAGGTGCAGTGACGACTAAAGGCGTGATCAAAAGCGCTAATCGGCGCTTTAGCCTCTGATCAAAAAGCTCTTTATCAAGATCGCCATTAAAGCTTCGAAGATCAAGCCCAACGCCAACCACTGTAACAACCAACACGGCCAGCCAAACCATTAACGTAAATGAAGTGGCAATTGAAATCAAAAGAGCTACGCCAAATATCCGGCGCCATGAAATTCTTTCAAAATTATCAAGTGAGGAAATACTGGACACAATCCAGGGCAGGAGAATCAACATGGTTAACGTACCAAGCCGCCCAGTATTGACACTTGCTATCGAAACAGGACTAATTGCATAAAGCATGCTGGCAGATACCCGCAGCCATGCATTTGCGGTAACTAGTTTGAGGAACTTATATGCCGAGATTGCCATGAGAGCAGGTGCAACAAAGATTAGCGTTGTAACCAAAACTGCAGGCTTGCCGAAAAAGAGAATTGATAAGAGCGAAAGTAAGGCTACCCACGGAGGCGTAGGAGCTGAACTTCCCATTCCGACTTGATGCCAAGACTCAATATAGCTGCGCCACAGTGCACTTGTTCCGTGCGGAGTCGTTGCTAAAGCACCTCCAATTAACGAGCCAAAACGTGATCTAGAAGATAGCAATATGAAAATAAAAAGCGAGATTCCCAGAACAACTTGCGGGCGTTTAAATACACTCCCCCAATTAACTACCTTGATCGGTGTTAACAGGTCGGCGTCTTCGTTGAATTCTTCATCGATATCGTTGTCAGTTGGTAGCTTGGCAAATATTCGGTTTCGGATTGACTCCAGAAAGTTATTTAGGCCATTTCGGTATTGCGTGAAGCGAGGTGGAATGAAATCAGCAATCACTCGAGGAGGTAGCAAGCGATGGATCCGGCGCTCCTTACGTGCAGCGCGGAGGGTTGCTGGCCGAAAAACTAGTGAAGCGATAGCCAATATTTCATCACTGGCATAACCCGGCAGTTTTGCAATTAAATAACCGATGGATCTAATTGCTGCGCCAGTGATCAATTGCAGAATCAACCACGGCAATAGCCAGAATGAAGAATTTGCCAATAAAACATAGGCCGAATTTCGCCGGTCTAACAGTAATGGTCGGTGCAAGAACGCACCTTCCACATCTACTGATCTGCGTTCCGAAGCTGCTGCTTGAGCATGAAAGGCAACTGCATCTGTAACGACAATAATTGAGTGACCGGCCATTCGGATTCGCCAACCGAAATCCACATCATCACGAAAGAGTGCTAACTGCGGGTCATAGCCGCCAAGTTCTTCAAAAACATCTCGGCGTATAAGAGCACCCGCTGTGCTAACTGAGAGAACATCGCGAACGCCATCGTGCTGACCCTGGTCATATTCATGATCTTCCATGCCGGTCCAGCGAGTTCCGTTATTTGTAATGCTCACGCCAACTTCAAGTAAGTGAGTGCGATCATGCCAGCCCAATAACTTTGGACCAGCCATTGCGACATTTGGACGTTCTACGACTTCAGCGAGTAACTTCTCGAGGGCATCAGATTTCGGTGCACAATCATCATGGATCACCCAAATCCATTCATTACGTTCGTCATTAGATTTAGGGAATTTTTCTACGGCGCGATAAACCGCATCACCAAATCCGGCGTCACGAGGCAATGTGAGAACTGGAATCTTTGCAGCTCTTAAAAGTGCAGCAGAATTATCTTTCGAACTAGTATCAACTGAAACAATTTGATCTAACCTGCGAGTTTGCGAAGATAACGCAGCAACCACCTCGGGCAACCAAAGTGCACCGTCGTGAGAAACAATTACAGCTGTGACGTGAAATGGATCAGTTATTTTTGTAGTCGCCATAATTAGTGGTGGCGTTTCTTTATTGGTTTCCTAATTAATCGAAATAAATCGATTAAGCAGGTCGACGCTTAAGTCGACGTCGCTCTCGTTCAGAGAGGCCGCCCCAAATTCCGAATCGCTCATCGTGTGCTAAAGCGTATTCAAGACATTCAGAGCGAACATCGCAGGAAAGACATACTCGTTTTGCTTCGCGAGTAGATCCGCCCTTTTCGGGAAAAAATGCTTCGGGATCGGTTTGTGCACAAAGTGCACGTTCTTGCCAGGAAAGCTCAACGCTCTCGCCACTGGCTAGTTGAATTACGGGACCTGAGGAGGAAGGGTTTTGCGCTGGACGAATCGGCATTAATAACTCTCCACATAAATAGTGGCCCTGCCCTGACGGCATGCGGCCTTCTCTTAGGTGAATTACACGCGTGTAAGTCAGTTAAGTCAAGCCCAACCAGGCCTAAAAAGGGCAAATAGGACTTGAACTAAGCGTAAAAACTAAAGTTGTAGTTGAGGGTTCTCAGAGTTTCAACGCCGTGATTTCACCGTCAGCCAAATATGCGCCTTTGGCTTTGGTCTTTTCTGCGACAGTTGTATTTGATTCAACAAAAACATTTTCTAATACACAGTTCTCAGAAATCGTTACACCATCTCTAACAATTGAGGAAGTAATTTCTACATTTGCCCCGATAGTTACATTGTTTCCGATGGCAGTGCCGCCAGTAATTTTTGCACTCGCAGATATCTTTGAATTTTCGCCAACAATGAAATCGCGATTTCCAACATAATCTTGCGAACCTTTAAGTAAAGCTTTTGGCGTACCCATATCTAGCCAATATGAATCATCTACAAAAGCTTGCACAACTTTTCCGCGCTTTAGTAAATCAGGAAATACCTCGCGTTCAACACTTACAACTTTACCCAGTTCTATTTCTTGGATCACTTGTGGGCTAAACACATAGCAACCAGCATTTATCGTATTTGTAATTGGGTTATCCATTTTTTCCAGAAAATCAGTCACTTGGCCACTTCCGTCAAATGGCACGCAACCGTACGGCCGAGCATCTTCAACGCTTACTAAGTGCAAGGTGACTGCCGCCGATGAACTCTGATGTAATTTAATTTGCGCAGCCAAATCATGACGACTAAGAACGTCACCGTTAAAAACCACAATCGGTTCGTTTTCTGAAATTTCTGAGAAAATTAACTCGGCGGCATTTCGAATTGCGCCACCAGTTCCGAGTGGTTCGGTTTCTAACGCGTACTTAAGTTCTATCCCCCACTTTGAGCCATCGCCAAAATATGGCGTAAAAGTATCTGCTAGATAAGCAGTTGCTAGCACTACTTTGGTGATGCCAGCAGCTTTGGCAACAAGTAACTGGTGTTCAGTCACTGGCAGATTAGCGATAGGCAACATTGGCTTTGGGGTTACATTTGTAAGTGGTGCTAGTCGAGTGCCAAAGCCACCAACTAGAAGAATTCCGACAGTCATCGTTAACCTCGTGTGGCTGAGATAATTCGAGCAGCAGCCTCAGCTATCTGAAGATCCGATGCCGTCATAGCAACGCGAATATGTGATTGTCCTAGCGGGCCATAGAAGTTTCCGGGTGTGGCCAGAATTCCTAAGTTAGCGAGCCAAGAAACTGAATCCCAATCGCTTTCCTTGCGAGTGCACCAGATATAAAGGCCAGCATCTGAAAATTCGATTTCAAAACCAGCTGCTTTAAGGGCTGGCGCTAATTTTGCCCGGCGAGCGTTATAGCGTGCTCGCTGTTCGGCAACATGAGTTTCATCGTCTAAGGCAATCGTCATTGCTTTTTGAATTGGCAGCGGCACCATCATGCCTGCGTGTTTGCGAACTTCACGGATGCGAGCAATTAAATCTTTATCGCCAATCAAAAAGGCGCCCCGGTATCCAGCCATTGAGGATCTCTTGGAAAGTGAGTGGACTGCCAAAATGTTGTGATTGTCGCCGTTTGTGTATTGCAGAATAGAAGTAGGAACAGCGGTGTCACCAAATTCTAGATAACACTCATCGGAGACCAAGATCGAATTATTAGCACGCGCCCATTTGATTGCCGCTAAATACTCTTGATCACTATGCACTCGACCAGTTGGATTAGCAGGTGAATTCACCCAAGTTAAATCTGCTTGTGGCCAATGCTCTGGGCTGATGGCAACTGCCGCCTCGGCAGCACCGGCCAGGATCGCACCAACTCGGTAGGTTGGATATGCGATTTCTGGAAAGTTAACCGACTTTGATTGCAAAAGCGTAGGCAGCCAAGCAACTAACTCTTTGGAACCAATTAGTGGCAACACATCAAAATCACCAGTCGCCTTTAATTTATTTTTTGCCCAGTTAGTAATCGCAGCGCGAAGTTCTGGCGTACCAGCAGTTACCGGATAGCTTGGCGAATTAGAACTTTCCTGCAGAACAACTTGAATAAACTCGGGCGTCGGATCTACCGGGGTACCTTGTGATAAATCGATGATGCCACCAGGGTGCGCACGCGCGATTTCACCGTAGGGAGCAAGTGCATCCCATGGGAAATCTGGCAGCTTCAGTGGAAAACTTTTCTATTCAGGCTTTGCTGGCAGAGCGACCACTGTGGTGTGATCAGAGTTGGTATGCCCTACTTTGCTAGCGCCGCCAGGTGAACCAATCTCCAGGAAGAATTCAGTATTGATCTTGCCGAACTCTTGCCACTTCGCTGGCACATCATCTTCGTAGTAGATGGCTTCAACTGGGCAAACTGGTTCGCAGGCACCACAATCAACGCACTCATCTGGTTGGATATAAAGCATTCGAGAACCTTCGTAGATGCAATCAACCGGGCACTCTTCGATGCAAGACTTATCTTTAACATCAACACAAGGTTCGGCAATAATGTAAGTCACGAAGATTCCTCCATCTGGGTAGCTACTGCGCAGAATTGTAATACCTGCCGAGGTTTGAGTCGCCTTTTAGCAACCGCGGTTCCAATAACTCCTTTTGGACTCCTTTTGGAGAGGCATTTTTTGCTTAGACGATTATCGTTAAGCCATGGAAACCCAGCCGCTCCCGCTTGAGCGCATCGGTCAACGGTTTTCAATTAGATTGCATGACCCAGCAGGTGGCTATCGAGATGTTGTAGGTCACTTGAAAACTGCGACTAGCTTGATTAATCGCAAAGGCCAAGAAATTTCCTTTGATCCGGAACAGATCTTTGTTTGGCGCGAAATAGTCGAACGCCCGACTTTGGCTGGCAAAGGTGCTCCCCTGACCCTGCGCGTGCTTGAACTGGATCAAATCTGCAATCTAACTTGGCCGGCAACCGAAGAATTAGAAAACTCTGGTTGGCTAATGCGAGCAGCAAATGGTGTAACGAACCGTGCCAATTCAGTTCTACCACTTGAAGCAAATCTCGAAGTTGGAGCGCTAACGGACTTTGATAAAAAACTTGCCGTAGCCCAAGAATTTTATAAAGCGCGAAAGTTGCCGACAATTTTCCAAGTGGCCCTTCCCAGCTGGCAAGTTCTATCCGATAAATTGCGATCAATTGGCGCAGTTGAAACATTATGCGGCAACACAATGGTGGCCGACATAACCTCATCTAACCAGATTGTTCCAGCCGAATTTGAAATTATGCAATCAAATCAACCTAATGATGAGTGGTTAGCAGTTCAACCAGCACCAGGAATTGAAAAAATAATGTCGAGGTGTGCAGCAACTTATTTAACTGTAGTTAAGAGTGGTCAGGCGATAGCCACCTGCCGTTTTGCATTGGCCAACGGTTGGTCTTCGATAACTCGAGTGTATGTTCATCCAGATTTTCGCGGGCAAGGTTTAGCAAAAGCTATAGTGGCGGCCGCGCTTGAAGCTAGCTTTGAACAAGGAGCTGCCAAAGCAGTGCTGCAGGTTGATGCAAGTAATGCAACCGCTATTGGGATTTATGAATCTTTAGGCTTTAATTTTCATCATGAATACTCATTTTTGGTGTTAAGTTAATATGCTTAAAATTTATGACACCCAGAGTCGCGCCACAAAAGAAGTGGTTAGCGCTGCAGATGAAGTAACAATTTACTGCTGTGGTCCTACTGTCTACCGTGATGCTCACGTTGGAAATCTGCGGACTTTTCTCTTATCAGACTTAATCCGCCGAACTCTAGAAATACAAGGCAAGACCGTAAATTTGGTGCAGAACATAACCGACGTTGGACACATGGCTGAAGACGTTAACCCACAAGATAAAATGCTCGCTCAAGCAAAGTTAGAGGAGATTGATCCGTTTGAAATTGCTCGCAAATACGAAGCAAATTTCCATGCTGATCTAGCTCTCTTAAACATCAATCCGGCTCGTAGCTACCCTCGCGCAAGTGAGTCCATTGAACTGATGCATGATCTAATTGCTAAGTTGATAGAACTTAACCATGCATATGTCGGCACTGATAATTCGGTTTATTTTGCCGCTGAAAGTTTTGCTAGTTACGGCGCAATTAGCGGTAATCGATTGCAGGATTTGAAACCTGGTCACCGCTATGAATACACAGATGAAGGTGGAAAACGTTTCCATGCCGATTGGGCACTTTGGAAAGCAGCTGGCGAACGCACTGAGATGGTTTGGGATTCTCCTTGGGGTAGCGGTTTTCCAGGCTGGCATATCGAGTGCTCGGCAATGTCACTTGATTTACTCGGCGAAGAAATTGATATTCACGTTGGCGGAATTGATCTTCGTTTCCCGCATCATGAGAATGAGCGCGCCCAAACTAATTGCGTTACCGGAATCGAGTCAGTAAAGCTTTGGGTACATGGCGAACATTTACTTTTTGAAGGTCGCAAAATGGCCAAGAGCAGCGAAAATGTGGTTTTGCTATCGGATCTGGTCGAACGTGGCTATGACCCACTCTCGCTGAGATTATGTTTGCTTGAGAATCGTTACCGATCGCAGATGGATTTAACATGGGATTCAATAGCTGCTGCAAATGCCACACTCAAGAGGTGGCGCCGCAGCGGTTTGGGCAAGGCAACTAATTACCAACCTGACCCGCCAACGCTGGAAGCCTTAAACAATGATTTAGATACTCCACGTGTAATTCAACGTTTGCGCAGTGTCGAGAAAGACGCCAACTTATCTAACGCTGAAAAGGCTGAGATATTTTCATTTGCCGATCGAGTTTTAGCTCTTGATTTAGGGCGAGAGCTAGTCGTAGCTGAATTGCCTGCTGAATTGGCGCGCTTGCTGACCGACCGCGAAGTTGCACGCAGTGCAAAGAATTGGAGCGAAAGCGATCGCTTGCGCGTAGAGCTAGAAATCGCCGGCCTAATAATTAATGACACTGCCGATGGACAGGAATGGGAATATCGCTAGATTGGCAAGAAAATAGCAAGCAGTAGTGAGAAAGTTCCGAGCAAGAGAACTAGTGACCCAGCCAAGTCACCTTGAATTAACAACTCACCGCCCACACCTACGGTTGCACCTTGAACTACTACGACTAACCAAGCAACTGCCGCTACAAATTTATATCTCTGTAATCGCCAGACCCGCCCAATAGCCCAGATTCCAATTACGTTAGCCATTAATCCGAGAATCAATCCGAGCGGGAATAGCCACAAATGCAGCAAAGTAGCGCTAGCGCCAAGTAGGGCGCCAACTAATGCGGCATAAAAAAACTTCATTGGCTATAAAACTATTCCCGCAAATAAATCTGTTTCGCGACCATCGCTATTAAATGGTGCGTGAGCTTCGCCTTTGACAAGGGAGTAGTACTCGTGACCCCAAACTTGTAGCCCTAATTGATTTGAGAGCGCAAAGAATGGACCATCTAATTCAATTTGAGTTGCATGTGCCGCCATCGCAACCATTTTTGCATCAACATAGCCATTGGCATCTACAACTGCAGTTACTAATTCATCGGCTTTGGCAAAGGGCAGATCATCTACGTCTTCAGCACCAAAGAAAGAGGAGCCAACTTCCTTCATGGCTGCTATGCCATCAGCCAATACGGATTTTGGTGTGGCATTCCAATAAATCTTGGAAATTTCCCACTCGGTTGCAAGTTCAGCTGCCCGCATTGCAACTCTATGAGCCTGGATGTGGTCTGGGTGGCCATATCCGCCAATTTCATCGTAGGTGATCAAGATATGTGGTTTTACTTCATGAATTATCTTGACCAATAAGTTTGCAGCCGAATCAAGGTCAGCCTGCCAAAAACAATCAGGCCGATTATTGGGCTCGGTACCCATCATTCCGCTATCGCGAAACTTAACTTTGTCATCACCTAGGAATCGATGATCGGTTATGCCCAGTGCTTTCATAGCAGCAGCTAATTCAAGAACACGATGATCACCTAATTGGTCGGTTTCGTGAGCAGCGAAATGTGCCAGATCTGGCACTAAAACTTCACCCTCTTCACCGCGCGTGCAGGTAACTAAAGTTACTTGAGCTCCGAGGGCTGCATACATAGCCATCGTTGCGCCATTATTAATGGTTTCATCATCTGGATGTGCGTGGACTAGAAGTGCGCGGTACCCCTGTAATGACTGAGACATTAATAAACCGGAAGTGAAGTATCTATTTGTTTAGCCCAAGCAAGTACGCCACCACTTACATGAGTGGCGTCTGCAAAACCAGCACCTTTTAAGATTGCCAGACACTCTGCTGAACGAACGCCAGACTTACAGTGCAAAATAATCGGCTTATCTTGTGGCAGATCTGTGAGTGCTGTGCCATCAAGGAAACCTTGCTTTGGAATTAAGGTGGAACCTGGAATTCGTACGATCTCGAATTCACTTGGCTCTCGCACATCGATTAAGAAGAAATTCTCGTTCTTATCTATCTTCTTCTTTAGCTCAGAAACTGTGATGGTCGCATCTTTAACTGCAACTTCAGCAGCATCAGATAAAACTCCACAGAATGCTTCGTAATCAGGCAAAAGAGCCGTTTGAGTTGGCTGGTCTGAACAAATTGGGCAGTTTGGATCTTTACGAACTTTAATCTTGCGATAACTCATTTCGAGTCCGTCATAGATCATCAGTGAACCGATTAGTGGCTCGCCGATTCCAGTAATAACTTTAATTGCCTCAGTTGTTTGGATTGAACCAATTGATGCACAGAGAACACCAAGTACTCCGCCTTCGGCGCAACTAGGAACCATTCCGGGTGGTGGTGGTTCTGGATATAGGCAGCGATAGCAAGGTCCATATTCAGCCCAGAACACACTGGCTTGTCCATCAAAACGATAAATAGAGCCCCATACATATGGTTTCTTTAAAAGTACGCAAGCATCATTTACTAAGTAACGGGTTGCGAAATTATCAGTGCCATCAACGATGATGTCGTACTGCGCGAAGATCTCCATGACATTTGAAGTATCTAGCCGAGTTTCATGTAAAACCACATTTACATAAGGGTTGATCTCGGAAATTTTTTCCTGAGCACTCTTTGCTTTGCTCTTACCAATATCTGATTGGCCATGAATAATTTGACGTTGCAAATTTGATTCATCAACTGTGTCGAACTCTGCTATTCCAATTGTGCCCACACCTGCCGCAGCTAAATACATCAGGGCTGGTGAACCTAAACCGCCAGCACCAACGCAGAGCACTTTGGCATTCATTAATCTAGCTTGCCCTGCCATCGCAAGGTCCGGGATAATTAAGTGGCGGCTATAGCGACGTACTTCATCAACAGTTAGCGCGCGGCCAGGTTCTACTAGTGGTGGAATCTTCATCTCTATCGCCTTTTTAGTGCCCAATTGGTAAACCGATTATGGGGTTATTCTGCCGTAGAACGACTCTCGGTTGCTAATTGCAATACGTTCGCGAAAAACTCAAGAGGTGTAATTTCCTAGATTTGCCTCTAACATTGGCTCAATGAGCACAACAGATGCACGTGATAACAAGCCGCGTTTACCTCGCGACGAGCGACGAGCACTTTTACTAGCCGCAGCCCTTGAAGTCTTTACTGCCGCGGGTTATCACAGCGCCGCAATGGATGAAATCGCTGACCGAGCTGGCGTTAGCAAGCCTGTTCTCTATCAACACTTTCCATCAAAGCTAGAACTTTATTTGGCGGTACTAGATTTACATATTGACTCACTAGTTTTCCAGATTCAAAGAGCTATCGCTTCTAATACCGAAAATGCTGGCCGAGTTCGCGCAACCGTAGATGCCTATTTTGATTTTATTGAAAGTGAAGGCGAAGCATTCCGCTTACTTTTTGAAAGCGATATGAATGTCGAACCGGCTGTACACGAACGTTTAAATCGCATGACTTACGACTGCGCAGCTGCTATTAGCGCCGTAATCTCAATCGAGACTGGCTTGCCGCAAGAGGCATCAATGCTGCTCGGAGTTTCGCTTATCGGATCAATTCAAGTCGGTGCACGACATTGGCTTGATCGAGATAGCAAGTTATCGCGTGAGCAAGCGGCTCGATTAATCGAAAGTTTGATGTGGCGCGGGGTTTCCGGTTTCCCGTTAGGCAACAACTGAAGTAATCCCATAGGATTGCCCCATGGCTACAAAGAAAACTGAATCTGTCCAAAAATCAGAGGTTCGCATCGCTGTCGTAAATGTAACTAGCGACCTTGCTTTTGAGAGCCCTTCCACCCCAGCTGAAATCTCGGCTGCCGTGAGCGCAGCAATTAACGCTGGAAGTCCCCTGGTGTTAAAAGATGTCCGCGGCCGTACCATCATGGTGCCAGCCGATCGAATTGGTTTTGTAGAAATTGGCGAACAAACCGAGCGACGCGTCGGTTTCGGCTCCCTCTAACGTGTCTATAACTTTCGCAGATCTACCTTTACGTAAATCAACAATTGATGCGCTAACTGCGCATGGTTTTACTTCGCCGTTTCCAATTCAAGAAGCTGTACTACCAATCGCACTCTCTGATGGCGATGTTATTGGTCAAGCTAAAACGGGTACTGGAAAGACGCTGGGTTTTGGTATTCCAATTATTGAGCGCATCATCGCGCCACTTGATGCCGAATGGGATGCCCTTGAATTTAAGGGTCAACCACAAGCACTTGTTGTCGTACCAACGCGCGAACTTTGCGTGCAAGTAACCAAGGATATTTCTGAACTGGTTGGCAATCGCGGAGTTCGAGTACTGGCTGTCTATGGTGGCCGCGCCTTTGAGCCACAAATCGAAGCACTTGATCAAGGCGTTGAAATCGTGGTCGGAACCCCGGGTCGCCTACTTGATCTTTATCGTCAAGGACAATTAAAGCTTAAGAACGTTTCACGTTTAGTTCTAGATGAAGCCGACGAGATGTTGGATCTAGGCTTCCTGCCAGATGTAGAAAAAATCTTTACCAGCACTCCTAATCGTCAACAAACAATGCTTTTTTCAGCAACCATGCCTGGTGACATCATCGCTCTTGCTCGTCGCTTTATGAATCAGCCAGTACACATTCGTACGCAAGATAATGAAGATGAAGGCGCCGTAGTTTCTAAGATCGAACAACATGTTGTACGCGCACATGCTTTGGATAAAATTGAAATGCTAGCTCGTATTCTGCAATCTGAAGGTCGCGGACCAACGATTGTCTTCTGCCGTACAAAGCGGACTTGCCAGAAAACTGCTGATGATCTGTTAGAACGTGGATTTAGGTCAGACACTATTCATGGCGATCTTGGTCAAGGCGCTCGCGAAAAAGCACTCAATGACTTCAAAGCTGGAAAATCCGATGTACTAGTTGCAACCGATGTTGCTGCTCGCGGAATTGATATTGATGGCATTACGCACGTAGTTAATTACCAATGCCCAGAAGATGAAAAGACTTACGTGCACCGTATTGGGCGTACTGCTCGCGCTGGTGCACATGGCATTTCAGTGACTTTTGTCGACTGGGATGAACTAGCTCGCTGGAAAATGATTGACACAGCGCTAAATCTAAATCTGGGTGAACCTGAAGAAACTTATTCTTCCTCTGATTCCCTATTCTCTAAATTCAAGATTCCAGCTGGCTCTACTGGCCGGATGAATGTGGCCAAGAAAATAGCGCCTGTTAAGAGCGCCCCGTCGACAGATAAGCCAAAGAGCAAGAGTGCGCCCGAAAAGCCTAAAACGGAGCGGGTAAAGCGTGATCGAGTTCGTACTAAGCGAATTTCTGACTAAAAAATATTAAGTTCTTCTAAGATCGAATAAGCAGCATCACGATATTGCTGAGCCACATTACAATTTTTATTATCAGTCAATACGCTAATGGATTTAGCTTCAGCGGCTAATACTTCAGCTGCTATTGAAATTTCGCCATCTAGCAAATTTAATTCGGTGGCAATCACTTTGGCTAACTCAGAATTATTTGCGGCGAAATATGGCAAAGCCTTAAATGGCGCAGAAGTTATCTTCATGACTGATAAAGCGCCTCTAAGGGAATGAATGCTCTCTCGCACTGGCGTGATAACTAATTGGGCGCTTTTTAAAACTTCTTCTAACTCAGCCGTAAAAATGGGTGCTGAATCAATTAAGAGTAAATCGTATTTTTCCGGAATTTCTGCGATCAAAGCAGTTATCGAATCAGTTGCGGTGTGTGGTCGTAGATCAAAGCGTTCGCTGCAGTTAATTACATTCTCGCGAGTGCGTTCGTGGCCAAGTTTGAAAGTTAGCGCCCCTGATGAATCTAAATCAATTACTAAAGCTTTCTTGCCAAATTCTGCGCAAGCCACCGCCAATGCGTGGGTTAAAGTTGTTTTACCCACTCCGCCAGCGAAACTAGCTAATACAACGATTGGGGTACTCATGCGGCGTTTACTCCCCAACGGATTTTGGCTTCGATTAAAACTGGTGGCAACAATCCATCAAAGGGCAGAACGAGCAAACTCTTGCGAAGTGCTGTCATGGCGATATCAGTTGCTAACCCTTGCCCTGGCAGAGTTGGCCAGCCGTAAAGTGCGCGAGCCCAATTAGGTAAGGCAGCGCCAGCTAATGCAGCAACTGCGGCCCAGGCCGGAGCTGCCGGAGTTGCAAAACGTACTGCAGTTGGCAGAGGCGGAATCGTTAAAAATAGGGCGGCACGCTTGGCATCATCGCTAGCAATTAATTCAGGTGCAATATCAATGAAGTATTGCTTCATTTCAGCCACATTTTTTGGAACCATTAACTCATCAATACCTACTGCCTTTGCAAATAACACCATTTCGGAAAGATACTGATCTTGTTCTGCTTCTGTTAACTTGAGCCCAGATCTAACCGCTACATCTAAAAATGAATCAACCATTGACATATGAACCCAAAGCAATAGTTTCGGATCATCTAGGCCAAGGTGAGTATGTATTTTTCGCACTCGAGCAGTCAATGCATTTGCCTCCGCTGGCGTACCAAAAGTAACCACTGTTACGTAATCACCTGTGCGTTGTAAGCGACCCCAAGCATCTTCACGAAAATTAGAATGTTCGGCAACACCAGCCATAGCTTGCGGATGAAGTGCTTGTTGAAATAGGGCACGAATACCACCAATTAGCATTGCTGGATCTGAATGAATCTTCCAGGTAATTGATGACGGTGAAAATAAACCTAGCTCGACGGTACTCATTGCGCTATGAAGGCTCTAATCGCATCGACCAGCATCTGAACCGAAATCGCAGCTAGCAAAAGTCCGGCTATGCGGGCTACCAAATTTACGCCAGCTTCCTTAATAACTTTCAAAATCGTAGTTGAAGAAATAAGCACAAGTGCAATAACGATATGAACAGCAAGTACAGCTGCAACTAAACCAATTGCTTGACCAGTATTTTGAACTTGTTGTACGAAAATCATGGTGGCCACAATCGCACCTGGGCCCGCTAATAGTGGAGTGCCAAGTGGCACTAGCGCCACGTTCTTATCGCGTGCCTCAGTTGAACCTGAATCCTTACCAGTTAACAACTCAAGGGAAACTAGTAGCAGCAAAAGACCACCAGCAGCTTGAAGAGAGGCAATCGAGATATGCAGATAATCCAGAATAAATTGGCCAAAAATCGCAAAAAATGAAATTACAAAAAGAGAAACGCTGGCAGCTTGCACCGCTAATTTGCGACGTTCTTTAGGTGTTCGATCGGCAACTAAACCTAGAAAGATTGGCGCCGCACCTGGTGGATCAAAAATAACAAAAAGGGTTACAAAACTTTGAATCGCAAAAGTGATCGCGCTAACTTCAGCAAGATTCATGCAGTTACCACCCTTCGTGCATCAGCCATTGCTTCTAAACGTTCCCATTCTGCTGGATCAGTAACGTTTTCGCCTAACGAGTTTAATTTGCCAGTACCGTGGTAATCACTCGAACCAGTCATAACTAGATCTAAATCACTTGCGATGCTCAATAAACTCAGGCGTTCTTCAGTGCTCTGGTCCCGATGGTTTACCTCAATGCCATTTAAACCAGCTGCTTTAAGATCAATAAAGTCTGAACTTTGCAATATTTGTCCACGCAGTGATGCAAACGGGTGGGCGATGACCGCTACTCCCCCGGCAGCTCGAATCAATTTAATTGCATCAACTGGGGTTGGGGCAAAGTGAGTAACATAATATTTAGATTCATTGTTGAGCAGCTCGACAAAAGCTTCATCACGAGACTTAATTATTTTCTTGGAAACTAGCGCATCTGCTAAGTGTGGTCTTCCCATGGTGGCTCCTGGCGGCATTGCAGCTTCAACATCTGTGATTGAAATATCGATGCCATCGGCTTGCATTAACTCAATCATTTTGCGCATTCGTGGCAAGCGATCGTCACGAGTATTTTCAAGGGCTTCGAGCAAAACTGCGTTAGTGCCATCAAAAAGTAGGCCGAGCATGTGAACGCTGACGCCCGTTTTGGTTAGGCACGAAATCTCAGCGCCTAGAACTAGTTTAAGTTCACCACGTAAAGTTTGAACAGCACTCGACCACCCAGCAATTGCATCATGATCGGTGATTGCCAAAGTATCTAAACCTTGTGCCAGCGCCTTATTTACTAGTTGGGCTGGGGTATCAGTGCCATCACTGACAGTGGTGTGAGTATGTAAATCAATCATTTGATTCGCGACCTCTGATTACCACTAAAGCACAGCCAACTAAAATCAGGACAACTCCTGGAATGATTCCAATTGGTGGTTTCTGACCCATCCACCACACTGCTAGCAGTGCACTAACTGGAACTTCAAAAAAGACGATCAGCGAAACAATTGCAGGTGACACCCGCTTCAAAGCTGAGTTAAACATGGTGTGACCCAAAATCTGAGCACCAGCAATTAACCCAATTAAGATCCACCAATCGCGCGTAGAGTAATCAAACAATTGGTTTCCACTAAGAAGTGCGATAGGAATCGCTGTGAGCGCGCAAACAAGATAGCAAACCGTTGTATATGTAGTTGTTTCAAGGGTTCGTTGCGCACGCGAGCCAGCCATCATGTAGCCAGCCGCAAGTGCAGCTGAAACTAGCGCCGCTATATCCCCTAGAAATGCGCGAAAAGAAATTTGTAAATCCACTCCGGAAATCAGCAGAACGCCCAGAAAGGCAACACCCATTCCTAGCCAAACTTTTGAAGGTATGTGTTGGCCAGAGAGTTTTACAAAGATCGCTGCGAATATGGGCTGAAGCGCAACGATTGCAGTTCCTGATGCAACGCTGGTGTAGCGCATGGCAAGAAAGAAGCCGCCGAAGTGCAAAGCCAGAATAAAGCCCGCAAAAGCAGACCATTTGATGCCATTGCGATCAGGATGGTGTCTGATTGCAAATGGAGCGGTAAGAATTGAACCACCAAGATTTCGCCAGAAAATCAACACCCAAATTGGCATTGCACTCATTGCAATTAATGGGCCTGAAGTTCCGATGCCAAGTATGCCTATCCCCATGCGAATCTGATCGCCGCGGGCGGGCATTGTTGTGACGCTATCTCGACTCATTGGCTAAAGGTAGCGCGCATCGCCCCTGATAAAGCAGTTACCCTTAGCCCATGAGCGGGAACACATTAAACCGAATCTTCCTCGCCCGATTAGCCGGAACTGCAGTATTTGATCCAAACGGAGATCCAGTCGGCAAGGTGCGAGATGCTGTGGCGACCCTTCGCACAAATAACGCTCAGCCTCGAATTCTTGGTTTAGTCGTTGAAGTACCAATGCGTCGCCGAGTTTTCGTACCAATTACTAGAGTCACTTCAATTGAAAGCGGCACAGTAATCATCACTGGCTTAGTAAACATGCGTCGCTTTGAAGTTCGCACCGGTGAAGTTTTAGTTCTAGGTGACATGCTCGATCGTTCAATTACCTTAATTGAATCGGGCGAGAATGTAGTAGTTGAAGATATGGCGATGGAACAAAATCGCAATGGCGATTGGTTAATCAATAAAGTTCACATCATGCGCAAGTCACGTGGATTACGTCGCAAAGGCCCAGCATCAACTCTGGCCTGGGAAGAAGTGACTGGTTTTGCCAATGTCGAACCAAATCAAGGCGTAACTAATTTACTTCACACATTGAGCACGTTGCGCCCAGCCGATTTGGCGACAGTGCTGCAAGATTTACCATCGAAGCGTCGGGTCGAAGTAGCTCGTGGGTTAGATGATGAGCGTCTGGCAGATGTGCTTGAGGAAATGGATGAAATTCATCGGGTCGCATTGCTAACTGAACTCGAAGGCGAGCGCGCAGCTGACGTGCTCGGTGAGATGGACCCTGATGATGCAGCTGACTTGTTGCGCGAACTGGGCCAAGAACGTGCTGATGCACTAATTGAATTAATGGAACCAGAAGATGCTGAAGATGTTCTGCGGTTGATGAACTATGAAGATTATTCAGCCGGTGGCATGATGACAACTGAGCCGTTAGTGATGTCAGCCGATTCCACAGTTGCCGAAGCACTTGCAGCAGTTCGCAAAAGTGAAATTTCGCCAGCGCTTGCCTCGCAAATTTTCGTCTGCCGCCAACCGCTCGAGACTCCGACGGGGCGCTTAATGGGAATCGTTCACTACCAACGTTTACTGCGCGAGCCACCAGCGACACTGCTGGGCTCAATCGTAGATACAAATACGCAAGGGCTTAATCCAGATGCGAATTTGAATGAAGTTTCGTCATACTTAGCCAGTTATAACCTGCTTTCATTGCCAGTTATAGATGCTAACGATCGATTATTAGGGGCTGTCACAGTTGATGACGTACTCGATCACTTATTGCCAGAGAACTGGCGTCACAATCATCGCGATCTTTCGCGAAGTTCAATTAAAGTAAATACTGAATTGGAGGGCTAACCATGGCGCGCAATGATGGTTTAGACACCCCTCGTAGCAAGGGCCGCACGCTTCGCCCGAATTATGATCCAGAAACTTTTGGTCGCTTATCTGAGAGTTTTGCGCGCTTCCTCGGAACCGCACGATTCTTGGTTTACATGACCGCATTTGTAGCAACATGGGTTATCTGGAATGCATTTGCCCCAACAAATCTACGTTGGGATAGCTACCCATTTATTTTTTTGACCTTAATTCTCTCGCTGCAAGCATCGTACGCTGCACCTCTAATTTTGTTAGCGCAAAATCGTCAAGCTGATCGAGATCGAATTCAAAGTAACGAAGATCGTGCTCAGAACGAGCGCAGCATTGCAGATACTGAATACCTAACTCGCGAACTTGCAAGTTTGCGCAGCGCAATAGGCGAGGTTGCTACTCGCGACTTTATGCGCAGCGAACTATCTGATTTAGTTGAAGAAATTGAGAAGAAATTAAGTACTCAACCCAAGCCGAACGCCGACTAAAGATTTCGGGCGCACGATAATTCGCGCAATAATTTCATCAAAAACTTTTGCTGCATAGCTTTCGGGGTTAGAGACAACGACTGGAATTCCGGTATCGCCACCTTCGCGAAGTGCTGGACTAAATGGAATCTGACCCAAAATTGGCACATCTTTGCCAACTAATAGTGAAAGTCGTTTAGCAGTTTCAGCTCCGCCACCTTCACCAAAGAGCGAAATAGTTTCAGCACAAGTTGGGCATGGAAATGCTGACATATTTTCAATTACGCCAATAACATGTTGTTTCATTTGGTGAGCAATGCGCCCGGCACGTTCTGCTACTTCAGCGGCAGCAATTTGTGGAGTAGTAACCACCAAGATTTCTGATGATGGAATCAATTGTCCGAGTGAGATCGCTAAATCGCCGGTTCCTGGTGGTAAATCCAAAAGTAGTAAATCAAGATCGCCCCAATAGGCATCGGACAAAAGTTGCTCTAGGACTTTGTGTAAAAGCGGGCCGCGATAAGCAACCGCATCAGAGCGCTCGGGCTTGAACATCTCCATTGATACCGTCTTAACACCATATGACTCAAGCGGGATAAACATTTGATCAATGGCAGTTGGCCGCTGCCCGATTAAGCCCATTAACCGAGGAATTGAATGGCCATAAACATCGGCATCGAGAATTCCGACTTTCAGCCCTTGGTTAGCAGCTGCGATTGCTAAATTCGCTGTAACTGAAGATTTGCCAACCCCGCCTTTGCCTGATGAGACTCCGATTACTCGGGTCAATGAATCAGGTTGCGCAAATGGAATAAATTTTTCGCGGCCGTTACGTAATATTGATTTCACATTATCGCGCTGTTTATCTGACATAACTCCGAAAGTTAAATCTATCTCAGAGATACCCTCAATTGAACTTACGGCAGAAGTTACATCATTGCGCAGGCGGTCTTTCATTGGGCAACCTGAGATTGTTAGCAATACATGAAGTTCAAGACGACCATCTTTAAAATCAACTCGGTCAACCATGCCTAGTTCGGTTATAGAGCGATGTAGCTCTGGATCCTGAACTTTTGTTAAAGCTTCGGTAACTTGATCTACTACGCTCATATTAAGTCCGGATCTATTTTGCTCTCGTAGGTTGGTTTACTCTTCTGCGGCGCATCTTCTTGAGCCAATACATCGTTGATTTGTTTCTTAATAAAAGTCTTTGGGTTTAAGTCGCTCGGTTGTAAATCTTCGAAACCTGGCCCGAGATTCTCGCGTAATTCGGCCGTTGCTGAGTTTGAAATATTACGCACCTTCTTTACTAACTTTGCCGCATCGCTAGCTAACCTTGGTAAACGCTCTGGCCCAACTAAAATCATGCCCAACACGGCTAAGCCGAGTAATTCACCAGCACCGAGATCAAAGAACATCTCGCTAGCCTATCGGTTGCATTATTTGCCGGCGATCAGAATTAGCTTGGCAGTAAGGCTCTGCTTGCCACGGATATAAGTGATGGTGACCTCGTCGCCGACGTCATGTGTGCGAATTTCAACGATTAATTCCTCTGGGGTACTTATTTTTATGCCTTCTATCTCAGTGATTAGGTCGCCTGCACGCAAACCAGCTTTGGCCGCTGGCCCACCAGCCAAGATGGCCGATGCGCTTTTCGCAATTAGCGCACCGCCACCGCTGTAATTCATATCAACTGCCACGCCAATTACCGGATATATGGCTTTGCCATCTCTAATTAATTGATCCGCAGTTTTGCGTGCCTGATTAATCGGAATTGCAAAACCGAGGCCGATAGATCCTGACTGCGCACCTAAGCTGCTGCCAAGGGAGGCAATCGCCGAATTAACGCCAATTACTGCCCCTGTTGCATCAACAAGTGGCCCACCTGAGTTTCCCGGATTAATTGCAGCATCAGTCTGTAGCGCGCTAATAAAAGAAGTTGAACTATCGTCATCGCCAGCTGTTACTGGTCGATCTTTTGCGCTAATGATTCCTTGGGTTACAGTGCCCGATAATCCAAGCGGTGAACCAAAGGCAATTACCGAATCACCGACTTGAACTTTATCGCTGTCGCCGAATTGCAGAGCTTTTAATCCAGTTACTTTAATCTTTAAAACTGCTAAGTCATATGATTCGTCGCGGCCAAGTACTTTTGCAACATATTCACGGCCATCATTAAGAATTACTTTTATAGTCATTGCATCTGCAACTACGTGATTATTAGTTAACAGATATCCATTTGGATCAATCACAAATCCAGAACCAGAACCGCCACCGCTTCTTGACATGGTCTCGATCGACACAACCGAAGGTAAGACTCGCGCTGCGATACCAGCAACTGAATCTGGCGAGCGCTCAATGGTTGAAGTCGAGGAAACTAAATTAACGCCACTTGAAATTAAACCTTTAGTTGCATCTCCACCAAGAATGCCGCCGAGCAACCCGGCAACTAAGGCAAGCACAACGATTGATGCAGTTGGCAGAGTGCGTTTCTTGCTGGCGTTTACTTCGAGATCTTCTAGGAAAACTAATTGATTGGGTTTGCGGCGGAAGATGCGCGCTGGCTTGGACATGTGACTATCTTCCTACAACTTTGTAGCGATCAACAAACCATCACCGACTGGCAATAGTGAACTCTGCCAATGGTCACGGTTGGTTTTGATTCTTTTCCCAGCCTCGCGAAGCGCAATTGTCTTGGGATCGCGCTGTGCTGGATCTGGCACTTTGCCGCCGCCAAAGAACGAGTCAATAACTAAGACTCCCCCACTACGCAAAATGCGATGAGCTTCATCGATTGTGTAAGTTAAATCAATCGGATCGTGGCGCAAAATGACCAAGTCATATGCACGATCAGTTAACTTGCTTAGAACATCCATGACCGGATTAGTAATCAAGCGAAAGCGAGCCGCCTCGATCTCGGCTTCATAGAAAGCCATCTTGGCAATGCGAGCATGCTCTATCTCATCATCGATAGAAGTTAGCGTGCCGCTATCGATCATGCCGCGTAGTAAATAAAGGCTGCCAACGCCAGAGCCGGTGCCCACTTCGACTACGGATTGGGCAGATAACAGATGAGCTAGTTGTTGAAGAAAAACGCCAGTGCCGACACTGATGTCATTGGCGCCTACTTCAACTCCACGCGCTCGAGCATGTTCTAGTACCAGATCTTCGGGATTAAAGTTTTCAGCGTATTCAAATAGATTCGCAATCATAGGGAAGAAATCCAAGTAGTTAGCAAGCGAACTCCGAAGCCAGTGCCACCTTTGGGATTTTCACCAGCATCAACTTCGCTGCGACCAGTGCCAGCGATATCGAAGTGCACCCACTTACGATCGCCAACAAACTTTTCTAAAAATAGCGCGGCAGTTACTGAACCAGCGCTGTAGTCGCCTTTATCGGCCGTGTTATTGATATCGGCGATATCGCTTTCAAGCGCATCAATGTAGTCATTTACAAGTGGCATGCGCCAAACGCGATCGCCCGATTCATTTCCTAGTTCATAAAATTTTGCTGCCAACTTGTCATCTCGTGAATACATAGCCGCGTATTGACGTCCTAGACCAAGTGTTGCTGATCCAGTTAGCGTTGCTACGTCGATTAAATAATCTGGCTTTAATTTCAAGTTTGCATAAGCCAAGCCATCGGCAAGAACTAAGCGACCTTCGGCATCAGTATTTAATACTTCTGTTGTGGTGCCTCCGAAATGAGTAATTACATCGCTCGGGCGTTGAGCAGTGCCAGATACCGCATTTTCAGCACACATTAAGAGTGCGGTAACGCGAACTCGTGGCGCTAATTCAGGAAGAGCGCTTACGACGCAGAGAACTGCGGCAGCCCCAGCCATATCAGTTTTCATCGCCATCATGTTGTCGTATGGGCGCTTCATGGAATATCCGCCTGTATCGAAAGTTATTCCCTTGCCGACTAAAACCACATGTGGCCAAGTACTAGAACCTTTTGGCGCATAAGTAATCTCGATAAAGCGAGGTGGTGATTTACGAGAAGAGTTACCAACTGCAGCTAAGCCACCAAATTGCGCAAGATCTTTTCCGGCTAATACTTTTATCGAAATATTCCGCTCTTTAGCTACCGTCTTTGCATTTGCCGCTATCCAGGCTGGTGTCTTTATATTTGCAGGCGTATGTACTAGATCACGAGCACGCCAGACAGCTGAAGCAATAGCAAGAGCGCGCTTTAGTGCCAGAGTTGAAATTGAAAGCGAAATAATTGGCTTAAGTGGTTTTGGCCCACTCTTTAAATTCCAGAGGTAGGCACCCATAGTTGCCGAGATGGCATGAGCTGTTGCATTTGCATCGGTTGTAGCACAGAAAGTTGAAATGCTTTGAGCTTTACCTTTGACCTTTCGGCCAACTGTGGCACCCGCGGCACGTAAAGCAGCCAGAGATTGATCGCCTAAGCCAACTAATAACAATCTTTCGGATTTAGCATCTGGTGCGCTAATCGGAAGTTCGAATGATTCGCCAGCTTTTCCAGTTGGTGTGAAAAATTTAAGTTCATCAAGGAGATCGATACCAAAAGTGTCGGCGATGCTTTTGAGCAATAGCGTTGAGCCGACTAACTTGAACTCTTTTTCAGCCTTTGGGTCGGAGTTTTCGACCGCGATAAAACCAAGGGCAATAATTTCACTTGCGAGGGCCAACTTAAGTTCCGCTGGGATCGCCTTTAACTCTGGAAAATGTGCAGGTAGAGACATAAGCGTGAGGCTATCTGATTACTACTTCTTAATCAGCCCAACCGCTGCGTGTAACGCGGCACTTAAATTTGTGGCTTCTTCGGCATTCATTTCAACGACTAAACGTCCGCCGCCTTCTAGTGGAATTCGCATAACTAGGGAGCGAGCTTCCTTGGTAACTTCCATTGGGCCATCGCCAGTACGAGGTTTCATGGCAGCCATTGGAACTCCTTTAAAGATCTTACGCGGGTGTGAGGGAGAAGTATCTCGCATTTAGGGGGTGAAACAGAAATCAAGAGCGGCAATTACAGGCCTAACAATGTGCTCAATCTGGACTTTCCGCTCGAAATCAGCGATTGAACTGCCCGTTCAGGCACCCCAATTAAGTTGGCAATTTCTGGGGCAGCTAGCCCGCGCAAGAGATGCATCGTCAAGATGATGCGTTCTTCTTCGGGTAACTCGCTAAGCACTTCGGCCAAGGTTTTGGCTGGTTTTGAGGCGCTCATAGGAGTACAGGCTACTAGCGATTGGTAAGAGATCTCCGAAAGCGTAGAAGTGAGATTCGCACGCCTAAATAAGTGGGTAAATAGATCAAAAGAAAAATCGCCTTTGGCGCTTGAATCGTTTCTGACCAGTCGAAAATTGTTGCAACTTCTTGCTCGCTAGAAAGATCGGTTAGTTCGAATTTGCCGGTGCCTTTGATTACTTTGCCGACATGGTCAACTTCGCATAATCGCGGTGGCAGCCAATTTGTGACCACCATCTTGTCCAGCAAACCAAACTTGAGCCCTGATTTAACAAGTGGACCAGTTAGCGCACTAATTGAGGTACCAACTCCACTTCGAATATCGGAGGTAACCCAAACTCGAGTTTGCAACATCCAATCGCCTTGGCTCTCCCAATCAGCAATTGCTGCCCAAACCTGATCGATTGGAGCTTTAATTTTGATTCGAATATTTATCTGATTTGCTGACAATTTATTTACCAGAGGTCGATAACGCGTCAATAGCTTGTTCAACAGTGGTGCACCAAGTTACTAATTCACGTTGACCTGGTTTTACAAAGCCTTCGGCTTCGAGATGATCAAGTAAAGTTATTAGTGGCGCAAAAGCACCATGCGGATCAAGAACTAAAACTGGCTTATCGTGAAACTTAAGAAAACGGCCAACCCAAATTTCGAAAAATTCTTCTAGGGTTCCAGGCCCGCCAGGCAAGGTAATAAAGGCATCTGCTAAATCTTCGATTTTAGCTTTACGTTCGCGCATTGACTCAACCACATGTAGTTCGTCACTGTCTTGGTCTGCAAATTCAATATCAACTAAGGACTGTGGAATCACGCCGATCGTATGTCCGCCAACTTCACGTACCGCGCGGGCGATGGCACCCATTGTTGAAATGTGGCCGCCGCCAGATACCAAACCCCAACCTTGATTGCCGATCGCATTTCCAAGTTCAGTTGCAACCGCTTGATATTTCGCATCAATGGTTGGTGATGATGAACAAAAGACGGCAATACGCATGTCGCTAAGGATAGGGGCTAGGCTTGGTCTATGTCGCAACGAGCAGCTGGATATGGAATTGCCACTTTAATTAATGGTGGCGAAAAAGATGGCACAGTCCTTGATACTTGGTTCCCCGCACCTGTTTTAGGCAATCTGCCCGCAACTGCACCTGCAGAATTAGCCTCTCTGGCAACACCGGATAACGCACGCGGTGTACGCAGCGAAGTCGTCGGTATTGAAATTGATTTAGCAACACCACCTGCATCAGTTAGCGATGCCTACTTGCGTTTGCATTTACTTTCACATCGTTTAGTTAAGCCACATGGGCAATCACTCGATGGAATTTTTGGAATTCTAAATAACGTAGTTTGGACTTCAGTTGGTCCCTGTCCGGTTGATAACTTTGAAATCACTCGCGGCAATATCCGGGCTGCAACTGGACAACACATTGCTGTTTACGGCGTAGATAAATTTCCGCGCATGGTTGATTACGTAGTTCCAAGTGGGGTACGAATCGCAGATGCCGATCGAGTAAGACTCGGCGCACACTTAGCAAGTGGCACAACTGTTATGCACGAGGGTTTTGTAAATTTCAACGCCGGCACTCTCGGAACCTCGATGGTCGAAGGACGAATTTCGGCAGGCGTGGTTGTTGGCAACGGCAGCGATATTGGTGGCAGCGCTTCGATCATGGGCACGCTAAGTGGTGGTGGCAAAGAAGTAATTTCGATTGGCGAGAATTGCTTACTAGGTGCAAATTCGGGTTGTGGCATTTCACTTGGCGATAATTGCGTAATTGAATCTGGAACTTATGTAACTGCTGCTGCCAAAGTCTTGCTGCCAGATGGTGAAGTAGTTAAGGCAGCCACGCTTTCCGGAGCTAATAATTTATTGTTCCGACGCAATTCACAAAGTGGCGCGCTTGAAGCTGTAATACGTACCGGCACCTGGGGTGGACTTAACTCAGTTCTGCACGCTAATTAGTTCTTCACTCGTCGGAGAAAACCAAGTAGATGGCAATTTGGATCTACTGCGGAATGTCTCACCACTTAATTTAACTTTCTTTCCGGTACTTGATTTTCCCTCAATCACTTTCACTGAACCGGTTTCGTTCAGTGTCAAAATTTTGACTGACACAACATCGGGCAACCCAAAAGCGCTAGCCAGCACTGATTGTGCGACATCTCGTTTCCATTTGTAGAAACTCGGATTTAACTTAGGATCAAGCGACCAAGGATCTGGTACCGAGAAGGTGTAACCCACATCGCTTCCCCAGGCATTTTTTGAAGTTTCAGTTACGCCGCCTGTTGAAGAGCCAAAATAAGTTCGAATTGGTAAGGAATTGCGAGTAACCGTTAAGCCAGTGGTTTCAGTGACCGAAGTTCGAGAAACGGCGGCTTTCCAAATTTGCCCCCACTTAGGTTCAGCCTCTTTGGCATACCCGGCGAAATTCTGATCACTAATCGTTGAATAAAGTTCGCAGTCGCAACTCTTTTGAATTTTGCCGACCTTGCTCATGGCATAACTGCGTGATGCGATCGCTTGTGCTTCGAGGGCAGCTGCCGGCCAAGAAGAAGGAACTTCGCTAATTCCCCAAAGATATTCATCGTGCAATCTAACTTGATTCACAATCGCCAATCGATTGCCCAATTTGGCATCTTTAATTATCTTCACCTGAATCTGACCATAACGATATCTTGTAGTTTTCTTGGTATGAGTTAAAGATAAAACTGAATCTGGCCCAGCTAGATATCTAGTGCCACTCCAGCGGATAGTTAACGAGTCGACTGGAGTTAACACGGTAGTAATGCCAACTTGTGTCGTAGTTATCGCAACTTGCTTATTCGAAATAGATAATCTAACTGAATCTTTTGCTGCTAAGACTGAAAGAAATTGTGGTTCGGTGCCATCGCCAGAAATCAATTGCAATGACATGCCAGGCGAATCGCTTTTTAACGAAGCCGAAGTCAACTGGTGACCAATATTTACCCGCAAAATTTGATCATCAGTTAATGGCAATACATCACTGCCAGGATAGTAATAATTCATAATTGCCGTTGCGGTATCACCGGCTAGCGCTAGGCCACGAGCGCCAATCTGACTCATGCCTACGCCATGTCCATATCCTTTACCGGAGAATGAAATTGCAGCAGGTGCTTCAGCCGAAGCTAAAGGCAAATTGGCTAGCGCTAAAATTGAAATTAAGATCGCTACCAAAGCCTTAAAATTAAGTCGTTTCAAGGTTAATCCTGAGGTACTAAGGATTTAGGCGAAGTGATAAAGCCAGCGCCCCAAGACATCTGCATCGTAAATAGGACTGCAGGCATTAATAGTTTTTCGAGCAAACCTTTACCGAGTGCAACTCCTGCGATCAGCGTGAAACCTGCATAAACGCCGGCTGGAACCAGGAGCCAAGGCGAAACTAGCAAGCCAGCAATTAGTGAAATTACTGTTCCGACTAGAGCGACTGGTGGCGCTAAGTATCGATAGTTAATAGTGCCGGCATGTTTGCGTGAGACTACGCGGCGCCAACGGCCATATTCAAAATATTGTTTTGCCAGTGCTGCCAAATTTGGCCTTGGTCGGTAAGTAACTTCTAGGCGCGGATCAAAATAGATTTTGCCACCACGTTCGCGCAAGCGAAAGTTAAGTTCCCAATCTTGGGCTCGAATGAATCGCTCATCGAAACCACCAATTTCAGTTAGCGCCTCGCGCAAGAAGCAACCCAGATAAACGGTATCGACTTCACCAGAGCCACCACCTGTGTGAAACTTTGCCGCCCCTACTCCAAGGGGGCTACGCATCGCTCGAGCCACACTTTTTTCGAACTTCGTTTTTCCAACTGCGCCCATTAATCCACCAACATTTACTGCGCCAGTCTCGCGCAGTAATTCAACTGCGATAGAAAGATAATTGCTAGGGATTTCAGCATGACCATCGACTCTTACGATAATTGGTGAATTTGATTTCGCTAGCGCGATGTTTAAACCTGCCGCCGTGCGCCCAGTTGGATTTAGTACTACAACAACTCGGGAATCAGATTTAGCTAACTCTTTGGCGATTTCAAGAGTTTCATCTTTTGATGGCCCAATTGCCAAAATAACTTCAAACTTACCCGGATAATCCTGCGACAGGATTGCTTTAACTGCAGCTGCTAAATGGTTTGCCTCATTTAGGACTGGCAAAATGACGGAGAGATCCGGTGAGGTAGATAACTCAACTTTTCTCGGAGTAGGTGCGGTAGTCATAGCCCCTAAACCGTATCGCCCAAGTACGCTTTCGCCATGTCTTCGCCTCGCAAACACAGCCGTGCTATTCGGGCGATTACCTCACTTTCGGTAGGAATTGTGGCTCTATCTGCCATCGGTTGGCTGGGACTTGGCCAAATTAGCGGATCCCTAAATCGAACTGATGCATTTGCCGGTGTTAATAACCGACCTGATAAACCAACTAGTGCGATGAATATTTTGCTGGTGGGTTCAGATAACCGCGCAGGTTTAACGAAAGCGCAAATTCGTGAACTTTGGGTTGGCGGAACTGAAGTTGCCGCCGGTGCCCGCTCAGACACGATGATTCTTGTTCACATTAGCAAGGCTCGCGATAGCGCGGTAATTATCTCGCTCCCTCGAGATTCGTTGGTGACAATTCCAGAACATGTAAGCAGTTTGGACAAAACCAAGATGGTGCCGGCGCGCCAAAATAAATTGAATGCCGCCTTTAGTTTTGGTGGAGCTCCGCTATTGATCGAAACGCTTGAAAGCGAAACTGGGCTACGAATTGACCACTACATTGAGATTAATTTCTTAGGCTTTAAAAATATTATTGACGCTCTCGGAGGAATCGATGTTTGCGTCAAGAAAGATATCGATGACTCTAAATCGAACTTACAACTTTCCGCTGGCCTACAAACTTTAGATGGAATCCAAGCTCTGAAATATGTGCGCACTCGCGCCTTCGATGGGCAAGGCGATATTGGCCGAATGAAACGTCAGCAGGAATTTATGTCAGCGGTCTTACAAAAAGCTACCAGCACGGGCACATTGTTAAACCCCGTTAAACTGGTGAACTTCTTTAATGCCGCGATTAAAACTGTCACAACTGATAATGATTTAAATAAGAATGACCTTCTGACTTTAGGTAAGCAGCTAAAGAACTTATCGGCCGATCGAGTTCGCACCCTCACTATTCCGCTCTCCACTGCAAATGGTCGAGCAGAGGGTGTTGGCTCGGTTGTAATTTGGGATAGCGTTCTGGCACCCG
The DNA here is from genome assembly GCA_964201645.1 of Candidatus Planktophila sp. Taxonomy (GTDB): domain Bacteria; phylum Actinomycetota; class Actinomycetes; order Nanopelagicales; family Nanopelagicaceae; genus Planktophila. The sequence continues at coordinate 4,265 of CAXNEB010000001.1, read as the reverse complement.
ATCTGTTCAATCGCTTGTTGAACGATCAACCAATTATTGATGAAGTTAAGGCGACGCCTTCGGCGAGTGCCTCACCTACAACTACCATCGTCGACAAGTTTAAGACTCAAACAGCTTCGGAAAATGCTTGCCTGACTGCAAAATAAGGGAATGAAGATGAAAATGAAGTTATCGGTAATCGGAACTGGTTATCTGGGTGCTACTCATGCTGCTTGTATGTCATCTCTAGGTTTTGAAGTAATCGGTGTTGATACCGATGCTGCCAAAATTGCCCAATTAAGCAGAGGCGAACTACCGTTTTATGAACCTGGTTTAGATACTTTGTTAGCTGATGAAGTGAAAACTGGTCGCTTAACTTTCACCACAGATTTTTCACTCCTAGCAGATGCTGATATGCACTTTGTTTGCGTCGGAACTCCGCAAAGCAAAGATGGTCTGGCGGCAGATTTAACTTATGTTCGTTCCTCAGTCGCCGCTATAACCCCGTATTTGAAGCCAGGTTCACTGGTAGTTGGAAAATCAACTGTGCCCGTTGGAACCGCCCAATCTTTGCGCGAAGAACTTCTTAAATCCGCTCCCCATGCAGATTTAGCTTGGAACCCAGAATTTTTACGAGAAGGTTTCGCGGTAGAAGATACTTTGCGGCCAAATCGCTTAGTAGTAGGTGTCACTAGCGATAAAGCCGAAGAAATGTTGAAGGAAGTTTATGAACCTGTGCTCGCTCTCGGTACCCCGTGGATTCGTGCTGATTTGCCAACTGCCGAACTGGTTAAAGTAGCAGCCAACTCATTCCTGGCAACCAAAATTTCATTTATCAATGCGATGGCTGAAGTTTGTGAAGCAGCAGGTGGCGATGTAACCGTTTTGGCAAAGGCGATTGGTTATGACCCACGCATTGGCAATCGATTCTTGCAAGCTGGTATCGGATTTGGTGGCGGTTGCCTACCAAAAGATATTCGCGCATTCATGGCTCGCGCTGAGGAACTTGGCGCTAAACAGGCCCTTGAGTTCTTAACTGAAATCGATGCGATTAACTTACGTGCGCGTCAGCGCGTTATCGACGTAGTACGCGCAGATCTTTCGGAAGATTTAACGCAGTACAAGATTGCCGTATTAGGCGCTGCTTTTAAGCCAGATAGCGATGATGTGCGAGATTCCCCAGCTTTAGATATCGCAGCACAATTACATGCAGCTGGCGCTAAAGTAATCGTGCATGATCCAAAAGCAATCGAAAATGCTCGCAAGAGATTCCCGAACTTGGGCTTTGCTGAGTCAATTGAAGATTGCGTTACCGGGGCAGATTTAATCTTGCACTTAACCGAATGGAAGCAATATCGAGAGCTCGACCCAGTAGCGATTAAAGCTCTGACTAAAGGGGCCATGATTATCGATGGTCGCAACGCGCTTGACCGTGAACTTTGGCGAGCAGCCGGCTGGAAATTCCACGCCTTAGGTCGCACGGATTAATAAATGAACACCACTGAAACAATTTCGCAAGCACTTGAGCTGAAGAATTGGGCAGTTGTTGGCTTAAGCAATAACCCAGATCGTCCAGCATTTGGCGTTGCCAAGTTATTGCAAGATAAGGGTCATCAAATTTTCCCAGTGCATCCTAAATCCGAAACGGTTCATGGCGTACCTGGCTATCAATCGCTGCAGGATATTCCGGTTCAAATCGATGTAGTCGACTGTTTTGTAAATTCAAATTTAGTTGGCGAGGTTGTTGATCAAGCAATCGCAATTGGGGCAAAGGCAGTTTGGTTGCAACTTGGCGTGATTGATCAAGCCGCAATTGAGAGAGCTCAGGCGGCAGGTCTTTTAACTGTGATGGATCGTTGCCCGGCGATTGAATACCAGCGCTTTATTTAAAACTAAATTAGAAGCCAGTTTTATGGCTACGGCGCGCAGTTAAATTAGCGCCTTTCGCTTTAGCTTCACTTTCTAATTCTTTCAAGTGATCTGCAACTTGCTGCGAAATCTTTTCATCGCTGATTCCCAAAATGCGAGCTGCCAAAATTCCGGCATTCTTAGCGTTACCGATTCCCACAGTTGCAACTGGAATGCCACCTGGCATCTGCACAATTGAGAGAAGGGAATCCATGCCATCTAAATTCTTTAGCGGTACTGGCACGCCAATAACGGGCAGCGTTGTTAGAGCTGCCACCATGCCAGGTAAATGGGCAGCGCCACCGGCGCCAGCAATAATTACCTTCGTACCAGCACTTTTTGCGCCTTGGGCAAATGCCACCATTTCAAGTGGCATGCGATGAGCTGAGACAACTGCAGTTGAATAGGAAATGCCAAATTTATCTAGAACTAGTGCGGCTTCTTCCATGACTGGCCAATCTGAATCTGACCCCATGATGATTGCTACATCACTCATCGATAACTCCACTCATATAGTCGATCGCATGTTGTACTTCAGTAGTTAATTCTACGAGATTTTCACCAAGCAAAGTCACATGACCAATCTTGCGCCCAGGCTTAACTTCTTTGCGATATTGATGAACCTTTAGCCTTGGCGTGCGAGCAAGTAAGTGCAAATAAGGTCGATACATATCTGGCTTATCGGCGCCTAATACATTTCCCATGACGGCATATTTCGAGGTCATAGAGGTATCGCCAAGTGGCAAATCTAGGATTGCTCGTAAGTGTTGTTCGAACTGACTAGTAACAGATCCATCAATTGTCCAATGGCCAGAATTATGTGGTCGCATTGCTAACTCATTGATAAATAACTGTTCACCTTTAACAAACATCTCAACCGCCATAACACCAACTAATTTAATTTCAGCGGCAATACTAAGAGCCATTTGTTGTGCTTGTTGGCCAAGTGCTTCAGTTAAATCAGGAGCTGGTGCAATCGTCATGGTGCAGATGCCATCACTTTGCACTGTTTGAGTAGGTGCCCAAGTTGCAGCCTGTCCATGTGGCGAACGCGCCACCATTACCGAAATTTCAAAATCAAAATCAATCAGCTCTTCAACCAGTATCTTGGGATTTTCTAACAAAATCGAAGTAAGTTCACTTTCGGAATTAATTTTCCAGACGCCACGGCCATCGTAACCACCGGAGATTGACTTAGCGATTACTGGGAATTCCAAAATTTCACTTGCATTGGTTACAACCTGCCATTTAGGGGCTGGATAATTTGCTAGCTTCTCGCGCATTGCAGCTTTATCTTGCGAAAAAATAAAGCTTTCCGAAGTTGGATAGAACTTAACGCCTTCGTTTTCAAGAGCTCTAATCACTGAGATTGGAATAAGTTCATGCTCGAACGTTAGTAAGTCACATTTCTTGGCAAATTCACGAACTTGCGCTAAATCTCGATAGTCGCCAACTTCAAAGGCAGCGACTTGCGCGCCAGAGTCAGTTGCAGATTGCGCCAGCAAAACGAGATCGATTCCTAACGCTGCTGCAGGACCAGCACTCATGCGGCCAAGTTGGCCAGCGCCAATCATGCCGACTCGAGGGAAGGGCGATTTCACTTGCCTATCGTAGGTGAATCACATCGCCTACGTTAACTCGAGCGCCGCTTGCCAACTGCAGTTCACCTAGTTCATTGATTCCCATCGCACGAGAATTAAGGATTTCGCCCGAAGGCAAGTGAACTTCGACCTCTTTGCCCAGAGTAGAACTCGCTTGGCGATACTGCTCGAATCCAATGCTCGAACCACTCTCCCAGAGCCCGATGGTTAGTGCGAAGTTCTTTAAGATTTCGGGCAAAATAATATTGCGATTTAGCTCTGCAAAATTCTCGATAGCTAACGATGTTGCTGTTGGCACTGGTAACTCAGATTTACTCATCTCTACGTTAAGGCCAATCCCAACTACTACTCCGTTTTCTCTAGCCTCTACCAGAATTCCGGCTAATTTCTTATCTTTGATAAGTAAATCATTTGGCCACTTTAAATTTGTGACAATTTTTGTATCCAAACTCTTTAACGCATTTACTAAACTTAGCCCGGCTAGCAGTGGAATTGCACTCCACTCCAATTTGCTTCGCATCGGTTCGAGGTAAAGTGAAAAAAGAAGTGCACTAGATTCTCTCGCTTCGAAAGTGCGATCTAATCTGCCTCTGCCTACGCTTTGAAATTCAGTTACATAAACATCGCCGTGTTGCAGATTTTCTTTTCCGATAAGTTCGGTTTGGGTGGATGTAACGCTTTGAAAAACACTTACCCGCCAGTAACTGCCGCGCAATGTTGCGTTCATCGCACTCTCATTTAGTGCTTCTCGAACCATTTCGACCTCCATAACTAGTA